>JAQWFD010000046.1 GCA_028704555.1 Desulfobacterales bacterium | reverse complement strand
GATGCAGATCGAATATTGCCGGGTTTTGGAAAGCTGATAAAAAATCATTCTCTCCCTGATCAAATCATCCAACTAATTGCCGACGCGCATTCGTTAGCTTAATCCAACTGAATATTGTGATCATAGGGAATTTCAGATCTGGGGAGTGGTCACCAGCGTGATCCATCCCCTGTAACCGGTTTAAAATAGCGCCCTGCGGGCGGACTGAGGCGCGCTATCGCTTGAGGACCACTTCGTTTGAGGCAAAAGATAAGAAACAAGGATAGCCTTGCAGACCGGTACGTCACTTTCGAAACGATCGGCCGTATGAATCTGTCCCCAAAAGGCACCATATTCGCACTGGTTGACTGCAATAATTTTTATGTCTCCTGTGAGCGCGTATTCAATCCCGGATTAGAAGGCAAACCGGTGATCGTGCTGTCCAACAATGACGGCTGTGTGGTGGCCCGATCCAATGAAGCCAAAGCGCTGGGCATAAAAGCAGGAACGCCGGTATTTACCATCGCCCAGATGATCAAGGCCCACGATGTAAAAGTCTTTTCATCCAATTACGCCCTGTACGGGGATATGTCCCGCCGGATTATGCAGACCTTTTCCCGGTTTACCCCGGACATTGAAATTTATTCCATCGATGAGGCCTTTCTGGACCTGTCCGGTTTCAAACGATATGACCTGACCGATTACGGCCGAGCCATCCGCGCCACAGTCAGGCAATGGACCGGGGTGCCGGTATCTGTGGGTATTGCCAAAACCAAAACCCTTGCCAAAATCGCCAACCGGATTGCCAAAAAATCCTTGAAAACCGATGGGGTGTTGGATCTGACAGCTTTCATGTATCAAAACAAGGCACTGGAAATGACCGCCGTAGAAGATGTGTGGGGCGTCGGGCCTCAATACGCGCATTTTTTAACCCGACACGGAATTGTGACCGCTCGGCAGCTCAGGGATGCGGATGACCATTTTATCAGAAAAAAAATGGGGGTTCATGGTTCCCGGCTGCTTCAGGAGCTCAGGGGCACCCCCTGCTACGGGCTTGAAAACATCCCCCCTTCCCGAAAAGGCATCTGCGTATCCCGATCGTTCAAACATCCGATAACCCCCCTGGCGGATCTGGAGGAAGCTGTGGCGGCGTTCACCTCGACCGGTGCCGAAAAACTGAGAAAACAGCATTCAGCCGCCAGTGTACTGATGGTCTTTGTGATGACCAGCCGCTTTGGCAAAGAAGCCTGTTATTTCAACTCCCACACCACCGCGCTTCCGGTTCCTACCAGCGATACCGCAGAGCTTATTTGCCTTGCCCGGCGGGGGCTTGAAAAAATCTACCGGAAAGAATGCGGGTATAAAAAAGCCGGAATTCTGTTCAAGGCACTGGTATCCGACCGTCACATTCAGTGCGGCCTGTTTGACCCCAGAAACCGGAACCGTTCAGACCGGCTCATGCAGGCCTTTGATCACATCAACGCGCAAATGGGCGCCAACACGGTCAAATATGCCGCTGTCGGCCTTGATTCCGATCCCGGATGGAAAACCGTATTCAGCCGGCGATCGCCGGCGTATACGACCGACTGGAACCAGCTGCCGACCGTATTCTGATAAACCTCAATCATCCGAAGAAAGCGTTTTATAGAATCCGATATCCCCGTAAAAAGAGACGGCAGTCTCACCGGTATTATCGGTATCCGTCATGATGGCAACACCGGTGATTACGGGTGGTTCTTTTCCGAACGCTGTTTTGAAGTCTTCATAAACATTGCGCTGTTCGTCCACCCAGGCATTGAGTTTTTCCTCTCCGCTTTCAACGACGATCATCATCAGTTTATCAGTATAGGCATTGGGGATCACAGCGCCTTCAGGCGCCCTGCCCTCCCAGATATAACTGATGGCGGCAGAAGGAGGATACTGCCCGTAAAGCAGGCGGGCCCCTTCATATTTGATTCTGTCAAAAATTCCCGCGCGGCCCGGATCATATTCAAACGTGATATAGATCCGGGCCGCATAATCATCGCCCTGCTTCCGGCTCACATCCGCTTTTTTCAGCATCGATGTAATTTTCCAGCGCCACCGGATCACCGGGTACTGCACAGGATCAATTCTGATATGACGGATCAGCCCGGAAGCCGCGGCCTGGCTCAATGCTCTGACGACAACCGTTCCCCGGTCTTCCACCAGCTCATACCGGGTATGGGCCGATATTTTTTTAAACGTCAGCGGCTGCCAGCCTGACGGAATTCCTTTCCCCTGCTGCCCTTTTGAAAATTCCCCAACCGCCAGAGCAGGTTCCGCCCGGGCAGGAATGGACAAAACCACGCCAGAAAGCATCGCCCCCAACACCGCTGCCGGGAAAAACCTCCAAAGCATTCTCATATGCCACCTCCATACAAAGCGAATCATTGATAAACCCCAGCGCCGGGCTAAAAACTCAAGCACTGGAGGCCCACGCCTCACGGCCCTCGACTGTTATTGATTATTTCCAATTATAAGCGTATATAGGCATTTTTTGTAAGAGAATAACTTGGACCGGAAAGGCCTCGCAGTATCACTATGCAATCATCGGCAATCAGATCAGATATTTTACTGCTTCTTACCGCAACCATATGGGGATTTGCCTTTGTGGCCCAGCGGATGGGAATGGAGTTCGTGGGGCCGTTCACCTTTAACGGGGTCAGGTTCGCCCTGGGCAGTCTTTCTCTGGTTCCGCTGTTGATAATCCGCCGGCGCCAGCGCGAAATGATACAAAAAGCGCTTCCGCTGACTTCCACAACAGCCGCCCCTCTTGGTGGCGCTCTGGCAGGTGCCGCCCTTTTTCTGGGCGCATCTCTCCAGCAGGTCGGCCTGGTCTATACCACCGCGGGCAAAGCCGGTTTTATCACCGGGCTGTATGTGGTGATCGTCCCGATTCTGGGGCTTTTCTGGCGGCAGCGTCCGGATGCGGGAACCTGGATCGGTGCGTTGCTGGCGACTGCCGGCCTTTATCTGCTGAGTGTCACCGAATCGTTTACCATTGAATCCGGAGACGGTCTGGAACTGATCGGATCATTTTTCTGGGCCTGTCATGTCCTCATTCTCGGATGGCTTTCCCCCCGGATGGATGTGATCAAGATCGCCTTCTTCCAATACATCGTCTGCTCGATCCTCAGTCTGATAACTGCCGGTTTTATCGAAATCATCACCTTGAGCGGCCTGATTCAGGCAGCCGTGCCGATTCTCTACGGAGGTATCTGCTCGGTCGGCATTGCCTATACCCTTCAGGTCGTGGCCCAGAAAGATGCCCATCCGGCCCATGCCGCCATTCTGCTGAGCCTTGAATCGGTCTTTGCCGCCATCGGCGGATGGATCATCCTCGCCGAAACGCTGTCATTAAGAGCCATGGCCGGATGCCTTCTCATGCTCGGCGGAATGCTCCTGTCCCAGCTCCAGGGCTACATATTCCCGAAATCAAACCCAAAGGCTCCGCCAACGGCTTTAAATAGTGAATAAAGTCTTGACATCTTACCGGCATATTCGATATACATCGAATGTTGGTAATAACGCATAGTGAAACGCTACCCTATAAAAACAGGTTTATATCATGAATAAAACGTATCAGTATGCCGCAGCGGCCGCCGCAAAGGATACAGTCCGGGCGACCGTGTGTGCAGACAGATAATATTTCATAATCATCGTTTATAATCACCGTCACTTTCGCCATCGGCTGTAAAACAGAGCCCTTGGCGTTTTTTTTAGCCCCGGGCCGAATCGGTCCGGGGCTTTTTTTAATTAAAAAAAGGAGGCTACATGTCTGACAAACCACATATTAAATTTGCTGATCGTATGGATCAGCTGCCGCCATATCTGTTTGGCAGGATCAATAAACTAAAAATGAAAAAACGCTGGAACGGGGACGATGTCATTGATCTGGGCATGGGAAGCCCCATTGACCCGGCACCGGACATGGTGATTCAAAAGCTCTGCGAAGGGGCTCAGGATCCGAAAATTCACCGGTACCCGGCCTCCAACGGTCTCAGAAACCTGCGTCAGGAAATTACCAAAAGCTACCGTAAGGATTACGACGTCAATCTGGACAGCGAATCGGAAATTATATGCACCATCGGATCCAAAGAAGGCATTTCCCATTTGTGCATGGCGCTGATAGGCCCCGGGGATACGGTCCTGATTCCCACCCCGGCCTTTCCGATCCATATCTACGCTCCCATTATTGCCGGCGGAAACGCCATCCGCATCCCGCTGGCCACCGAAGAGGTGTTCCTGAACCAGCTGGTCACCATGTGCGAATCCATCTATCCCCGGCCCAAAGTGCTGATCATCAGCTATCCGCACAATCCCACGTCTGCGATCGCATCCATGGAGCTGTTTAAAGAAATTGTCGCGCTGGCCAAAAGATACCAGCTGATCGTTATTCATGACTTTGCGTACGCCAAAATCACCTATGACGGATATGTGGCCCCGAGTTTTCTTGAAGCTCCCGGCGCGATTGACGTGGGGGTTGAGTTCGGCACCTTTTCCAAGACCTACAATATGGCCGGCTGGCGCATGGGCTACTGTGTCGGAAATCCTGACATCATCGCAGCCCTCGCCAAAATCAAGGGATATTATGATTACGGCATTTTTAACGCTATCCAGATTGCCGGGATTGTCGCCTTGAGGCACTGTGATGATGAAATACGGCACCAGGTTCAACTGTACCAGAGCAGACGAGACACACTTTGCCGGGGACTGACCGCAATGGGATGGGACATCACCCCGCCGAAAGCCGGAATGTTTGTCTGGGCGAAAATTCCTGAGCCATTCAGCCGGATGGGCTCCATGAAGTTTTCCATTGAAATGATGAACCGCGCCAATGTGGCGATGGCACCGGGAATCGGCTTTGGCGATGACGGAGAGGGATATCTGCGGCTGGCGCTGGTGGAAAATGAACATCGTATCCGGCAGGCGCTTCGGCAGATGCGGCAGGCCATGGTAGAAATCGATCCGAAAGCCGTTCCGACACCACTTGCTCTCGCAGTAGAAACTGCGGACGATTAAGCGCCGTGGCGCCGAAAAACAGGAGGGGGGCTGGATTTTTCATTCCGGCCGGGTTATGGTGGAGCGGATGAATCAGTTATCGGTTATCCGTTATTGAATTTCGGGCTTATCGGAATTCAGCGTCACGCACATGACTGACTGTTTACGAAGGGAGGCCGTACATGGAACTCAAACTTGTGAAAATCGAAAACCCGGACAATCTGAACTTTATTCTGGGGCAATCTCACTTTATCAAAACCATTGAAGATATTTACGAAGCCATGGTCAATTCGGTTCCCATGGCAAAATTCGGTCTGGCATTCTGTGAAGCATCCGACGCGTGTCTGGTGAGGCATACCGGGACAGATGCAGCCCTGACCGAACTGGCCGGACGCAATGCCGTCAATCTTTCTGCCGGTCACAGTTTTATCCTGTTCATGGAAGGGATTTTCCCCATCAATGTACTCAACGCCATCAAAAACGTACCCGAAGTCTGCCGTATTTTCTGCGCCACTGCCAATCCGGTTGAAGTCATCGTGGCAGAAACCGATCAGGGGCGCGGAATACTCGGCGTCATTGACGGCCTTGCCTCAAAGGGTATTGAAACAGACAGTGATATTCAGGCCAGAAAACAACTGCTCAGAACCTTCGGCTACAAACAGTAGCTTGAACTTAGCGCGCTATCGCGCGGGCTAAAAGACCGCTATCGCTTGAGGACCACTTCGTTTGAGGAGCGCTTCGCTTGAGGGAAAAAATAAGAAACAAGAAGCTTTTATCTTATAACAGGACAATTTGAAACTGTTTAAAATGACTGAAAATCAGTTGCCTTTCTGGAAAACCAGGGGCCTTTCAGAAATGACCAGAGAACAATGGGAATCCCTGTGTGACGGGTGCGGGCGATGCTGCCTCGAAAAACTCGAGGACATGAAAACCGGTAAAATCCGGTATACCAATGTCGCCTGCGAACTGATGGATATTGATACCTGCCGGTGCAAGGCCTATGAGAACCGGACCGAACTGGTGCCGGACTGTCATACCCTGACGGCAGATAATATCCATAAATTTCGTTGGCTTCCCCGCACCTGTGCCTACAGGCTCCTCTTCGAGGGCAAGGATCTGGCCTGGTGGCATCCCCTGGTTTCCGGCAATGCAGACACCGTCCACGAAGCGGGAATTTCCGTTCGAGGCAAAATCATCTCCGGGGAATTTATCCACCCCGATGACCTTGAAAACTATATTGTAAACTGGAAAATCTGGAGACGAAAGGCCGGCACCGAAGAATAACCGGCGCTGGCAGTCTGCCGGCACCCACCCGACTGGGCGTTACCTGGCTGCCTTAAAATATTTTGCCGCGGATCTGTGCGGATCATCACGGATCTTTCTTGTATGATTAATAACCAAAATTCCTTTTGATCTGCGCTTTTCTATCCGCGTTCATCCGTGTAAATCCGCGGCTTATTTTTTTACGTTTCTTGTGGCTCTTTGCGGCTATCAATCTTTGGGCCCTGTCCAGTTCCGTGTTGTTCACAGTCATCCCGATGGACAAAAAAGGGGAAAGAGGCTCTGAAATTTAATATTTCCGATTCACTTTTCTCAAAGTCCCGTCCGTTCCCACCAGAGAAAAACTGCAAATCCGGTCAGTGAAACTGCCATAACGCCATAATCTCTCAGCATGAAACGGCAGCAGGTTCTCATGGTCCGTTGCCGGCTCCCATACCCCCGGGACATCATGGCCATGGCCAGCTCATCGGAGAGAATCAGCGACTGTATCAGAAGCGGCATCAACAGGGCGATAAAGTGGGGCGCATTTTTCAGCCGGGGACGCAAATCAATCCCCCGGGATATCTGCGCATCCATAATGTGACGAATTTTCCCTTTCATCAGCGGCACATACCGAAATGAGGTGGTCAGCAGAAACACCAGTGAATAAGGAACATTCAGCTTTCTCAGTGCCGTTTCCAGCCCGTCCGGCCCCAGGACATGGAAAAACAGACCGGAGACCACGAGCAGATTAAAAAGCCGTACGGCCTGATACGTGGCCGCAGCCGCATCAAATGACAAAAGGGATATGAGGGCCACCACCCCCACCATGGGACAGGTCAGCCGAAGCATTTCCCGGACGGACTCTCTATCTTCCAGAAAGAACAGGAGCACCGAGACAACGACCGCCTCGACCACGAGTGTTTCGACACTGCGGGCACAAAAAACGGCACTCAGCCCCAGCAGGCCCAGAACCAGTATTGTCCTCGGATCAAGCGTTTTTACGACGTTTTTAAACCCCACGGTTCAATCCCCCCGATGATAATAACCCTGTAAGGCGGCTGTCTTGGCCCCACTTCTTTTCGCCCGGCGAACCGTCCGATGCAATCCTGCCATTTTCCAGCACAATCCACCGGTCTGTCGTTGCCCGGGCAAAATCAAGGTCATGTGTCACGATCAGAATCGTGTGGTTCCGCCGTTCATATTTTTTCAGCATTCTTGCCAGCGCCTCCCTGAAACGGCCATCCTGACCGGCGGTGGGCTCATCGAGGACCAGTACCTCCGGTTTCATTGCCAGTATGGACCCGATGGCGACCCGTTTTTTTTCCCCTTCGCTGATCTGGTAAGGAGAAATTTCGAGCAACCTGCGCAGATCAAACATATCGCAGATTTCGTTCATCCAGAGATCGTCCCGGCGACCGGTCATTGGCAGTCCTGCCATAAGCTCTTCTTTCACAGATGATTTGAAAAACTGGTCATTGGAATTCTGAAAGCACAGGCCCACGGAGCTGGCCATCTCCTGCGGGGAAAATTTGCCGGCATCAATCCCGTGAACAACCACCGAACCGGCACCGGAGCATAGCAGACCGTTCAGGTGCTTGATCAAGGTCGTCTTGCCGGCTCCGTTTTTGCCGATCAGGGCGACCGATTCCCCGCTGTTCAGATCAAATGAAACCTTTTCAAGAATCCGGGTTCCGTTCATCCGGCACGACAGATTTTTTACGGAAACAACCGGCCGGCAGGACTGAGGTTGGCTTATGACACGATGGCGTATCGGATATCTGGAAACAAGACCCTCCCGGATCAGATGATCACCCGCAGCCGGCGGCTCACCATCAAAACAGATACGGCCGTCACGCACAAGCACACACCGGGTGGCATCTTCCAGAAGATCCGCCATGAGATGTTCGATCACAACCACCGTTTTACCGCTCTGGTAAATCTGTTTAAGAATCTGTCGAACCCGAACCGCCGCCTCTTGATCCAGATTGGCAAACGGTTCATCCAGAACGATCACGGAAGGATCCAGACAGATGACCGACGCAATCGCCACCAGCCGTTTTTCCCCGCCGGAGAGATTCTCCGGAGACGTATTCAGAAGATGGCCGATATCAAACGCGCCGGCCACTGCATCGATTCGCCTGTCGATATGTTCAGGCACCAGTCCGAGGCTTTCCAGGCCAAAGGCGATTTCCTTTTCCACCGTCATATTGAACAACTGGGCATCCGGATTCTGGAACACCAGCCCGACAGCGGCAGCCATGTCGGATCCGGTTCCGTTCCGGGTATCCATCCCCGCGACAGTGACGGTACCGGTCAGTGTTCCGCCAAAAAAATGCGGTATCAATCCGTTCAACAGATACCCGAACGTAGATTTTCCAGACCCGTTACCGCCGCAGACAACTATATACTCCGCCCGGTCAACACGCAGGTCGATCCCGTTCAACACCCGGCCGCCGGATGCGGGATACTGATAAAAGACCCCGCTGAGATGGATCACGATTTAAATTTTCCTGTCTTTTCAAGCAGCCTCAAGGCAATGATCCCGATCACCGTCCCACCGATGGTGCTGATACTGAATGCCGTCATCAGCGTGGCCACGGCAAAGGGTTTTCCCATCAGCAACGGGCCCACAATCCAGACGCTGACCAGAGAGCCTAAAATACCGGTCCCGATGACCTCGCCAACCCCGGCCGCATAGATATTTTTAAATATGCGATAGGACAGGCCCGCCAGCAGCGCACCGATCATGCCGCCGGGAAAGGCCAGAAGCGTTCCCAGGCCGAGCATGTTCCGGATCACGGCCGCCAGAAACGCTATGCCAACAGCATACCAGGGCCCCAGCATCACGGCGCTGATGACATTGATCATGTGCTGTGCCGGAAAACATTTTGTAAACCCCACCGGAATAAACAACGGAGACAGGGCAACAGCAATGGCCACGAAGATAACGGCCCGGGCGACGTGTTTGGGTTTCATGATAGATTCTCCTCCTGTATGATGTTTAATTTAAAATGCCTGATGAACGCGTTGAAATTGAACTGCAGAGGAGACGCACAAACGCAAAAGGCCGTCTCCTGACGGAAACGGCCTTTGAATTCATCGCAATCAAATAAAAATGAAATCCGGTATCATTTCCCTACGCTGGAATTACCCAGTTCAGGTTCAAAGGGTATAATCTCAGACCCGTAAATGGCCACCCCTGCAGAACTTTAATTTCTATCGATATACAAAACCCACCGGCACCGTGTCAACCGAAAACTATCCGCGGCAAAGCCGACGGACCTCAACCGGATATCCCCGGAACTGCCGCAGGAGATCGCTCATGCCCATGGGCACATTTGGCATTTTCAGCACGATGAAAATTTTCTTTCTTCCACCGCCTTAAGGATCTCTTCGGATCGTTGCTCCGGAAGCCACCCGACCGGCCCGTTCGCTACGTCATATATCAGGCCGATGACGTTGGCCTTGTTGCGGTGTACCAGCTCTCTGACCGCCGGACTTTCCATAAACAGATCTTCAATTGACTGGCAGACATTTTCTTCGATGCCATAGAAAATGATGACATCCCCGTGGATGTCACTATTGACCCGGTATCAACAGACAGTATTTTTATCAAACAGGAGATATTTCCGATAAAACCCGTTGTAACGGATCAAAATACAAGCAAACCCGGACGGCCGTGTATTCATGTCTCATCAAAACTCATTAAGTCTTGATACGTCCGTATGATATTGATACTATGCCCCGTATCAATTAATCCGTATTCACTTGTTGATCCCGCGCACAAGGAGACGCCATGGAATGTAAGCAGAAAAAAAATCTTAAATCGTGCAGCTGCAGTTATTCCGGATGCTCACGCAAAGGAGTCTGCTGTGAATGCATCCGTTACCACTTATCAAACCGGCAACTGCCCGGCTGATGTTTTCCGGAAGATGCCGAAAAAACCCATGACCGGTCATTTGAACATTTCACACAACTGGTTTCCGGCCGCAAAGTGTAATCGGCTTTCATGTTTGGCCGGTTTCAACGCAGACAGATTCAGATGAATATTCAGCTGACCCCTTTGAGAATCGATACGGAGGCCCTTTATGCCCGCAAAACTTGATACCGTGCTATCGCCGGTTATCGGCAGACTGACCGAAGCATTACAATCCGATATTATTCTGTTGTGCGGACCAATCGAAGAACCTTACGATCAGACGATCACAGACTGCTGCCGCACTAACAGATACGACAAGACGCTTCTGCTTTTAGGCACTTATGGCGGAGACCCCCATGTCGCCTACCGGATGATACGACGGATTCAGCAGCACTGCACATCATTATCCATCTACGTCCACACCGTCTGTAAAAGCGCCGGAACGCTGATTGCTCTCGGCGCAGATGAAATCATCATGCCGGAGGATTCCGAAATAGGACCCATCGACGTTCAGCTGCTCAAAACAGATGAAGTGGGCGAGCGAAGCTCGGGCCTCACCATCACCCAGGCGCTGGCAACCCTTCAGTCCGAAGTCTATCGGATGTTTGAGGAATATTTCCTGGGGCTCAAATTCAGGAGCGGAGGCCAGATCACCACAAAAAGCGCCTCCGAAATCGCGGCCAATATTGCTGTCGGCCTGTTCAGCCCCATATACAGCCAGATCGATCCCATGCGCCTGGGAGAAATTGACCGGGCCGTCAGAATCGCCACAGAATATGGCTCACGGATCGTCCGGGCCAACCTGAAAGACGGCACCCTTCAAAAACTGGTATCCGGCTATCCGGATCATGGTTTTGTCATCGATCGCAAGGAAGCCGCAGAACTGTTTAAAAACGTCAGGCCGCCTTCCGAAAGCGAGCGCGAACTGGCAGACCTTCTTCAACCCGTGGTCGACGAAGCGATCAATGAAAACCGTTCCATTGCCATTAATCTTTCAAGCAGGTATATGGGCACCCGTGATCCGGTGGCTTTGGAAAATCGGCCAATTGTCCCGAATCACGAAACAGCCGTCGCGGCAGCTCCCGAAAATGCGGAACCCATCCAAAGCCCGTTTTCCGGTGAGGACAAAAACCCGGATGCCGACGCAAACCCGCAGGATGAAACGCCGGATATCACGGATTTTTTCGTCACTGAAACTGATGAAGAAACGCCTTTGCGGCCGGTGGGGGTGTTTAAAAAAGACTGAGGACTGAGTGCTGTGGACTGAGGACTCAAGGCCCATGGCTCACGACTGTGAACTGGAGACTGATATTTGCGGATACTTCTGGTTGAAGATGATTTAAAAATTGCTTCTTTTGTTCTGAAAGGACTCAGGGCGGCGGGGTTTGCTGCTGACCATGCGACAGACGGAGAAGACGGCCTTCACATGGCCCTGACCGAGCCCTATGACTGCGCAGTTGTCGATATCATGCTGCCAGGCATTGACGGGTTGAAGCTCATCGGGACGATGAGGCAAAAAGGCGTCAATACACCCGTCATTATCCTGAGCGCCAGAGGCTCCATTGAGGATCGGGTCAAGGGGCTTGAAACCGGAAGCGATGATTATCTGACCAAACCGTTCGCATTTTCAGAATTGCTGGCACGGGTTCAAGCGCTGATCAGACGGGCCAGCGGCGCTTCCGAGCCAACCCGTCTGACCGTAGCCGATCTGTCAATGAATCTGATCTCACGGGAAGTGATCCGCGGCGAAAAGCACCTTGATCTGCAACCCCTTGAATTTTCTCTCCTGGAATATCTCATGAGAAATGCCGGAAAAGTCGTTTCCAAAACCATGATCATGGAACATGTATGGGATTACAATTTCGATCCCCAGACCAATGTGGTCGAAGCCAGAATTTACCGGCTACGGGATAAAATTGACAAGGCATTTTCCGTAAAACTCATTCATACCGTCCGCGGAGTGGGCTATGTTCTCAAGGAAGCCGACTAAGATACACCGCACGCTGGCATTCCGATTGACCCTCTGGTATGCGGGAATCTTCACGATTTCATCCTTTATTGCCTTTCTGCTGTTTTATCTTTTCATTACGTCGGTCATGCGCCAGCAGACAGACCAGGATCTGATCAAACAGGCCGGGGTGTTTTCCTCACTTCAGGCCGTCGAAGGAATCGATGCCGTCAAGAATTTTGCCGTTCTTGAAGCACAGGCTTCCGGTGAAAAAAAAATATTCTTCAGGCTCCTGTACCCCAACGGCTCAATTTTTTCATCCTCCAACATGTCCTACTGGAAGGATATCGGAATCAGCCGGGACGCAATCAAACAGCTGCTGCTCGGAAACCGGCACGTTTTCGAAACCATTTCCATTTCCCAGCGAAGCCACCAGGTACGAATCCTCTACAGCGCAATCACCCCCCGCATCATGCTGCAGCTGGGACAATCCATGGAGACCTATGCACGGTTCATTCTCGCCTTTCAGAACATCTTCGTTATCACCATGTCAGCACTGATTGTCGTTGCGGCACTGATCGGATGGTTTATGGCCCGACGGGCAGTTTCCGGGGTTGAATCGGTCACCCGAACCGCGCAGCATATATCCGAAGGCGCGCTGGAAAAACGGGTTCCGGTTGCCGGCAGCGGAGATGAAATCGATCAGCTGGCCATTACCTTCAATCATATGTTAGACCGCATTCAGTCGCTGGTAACCGGAATTAAGGAAATGAGCGACAATATTGCTCACGACCTGAGAAGCCCCGTGACCCGGATACGGGGAATCGCCGAAGTTACCCTGACCACCGGCAATTGCCTGGAAGAATATGAAACCATGGCCGCCAGCACCATCGAAGAATGTGACCGCCTTCTGGGCATGATCAACACCATGCTGGTCATTTCCAAAACCGAGGCCGGCGTGGGTCAGCTCGATACCGAAAAAATAAATCTTAAAACCGTCATTTCTGAGGCCTGCGAGCTGTTTCAACCCACCGCTGAAGACAGACACATAGACATGACCTGTTCTTTACCGGAGAGCCATATTGTTTACGGCGACATCCGCATGATTCAACGGATGATTGCCAATCTGATTGACAATGCCATCAAATACACCCCTCCCGGCGGAAGTGTGGCCGTCACCCTGACCGCCAGCCCCCACCGGCAATCCATAATCACCATAAGCGATACCGGCATCGGCATTTCAGAAAATGATCTGCCCCATATTTTTGAACGATTTTACAGATGCGATCAAAGCCGGTCCGAAAACGGAATCGGACTGGGGTTATGCCTGGCCAGAACCATCGCCCGTGCCCATGGCGGAGATATAACGGTGACCAGCACGGCCGGAAAAGGCAGCCGGTTTACGATCGTGCTGTCGGCATTTTAGCGTCCATGTCCATCCAGCGGTATTCCGCATCCTGAAAAAACATGTCAAATTCAACTTTTTTTCATGCTCCCATCCAATATGACCAAATTGTCATCTTCCGATCATCTTCTGGCCATATGACTGTGGTAGTTAGTTGGGCAACAGAACTGATTTTGGAGTCAGTCAGACATACAGGAGGAAATTTCATGAAGCGTATAAGAAATATTTTAACAGGGATGGTCGTGGGCCTGATGACCGTGGCGCTGACAGGTATTTTCCCCACCAGCGGCATCACGGCGACAGGTCCGGGCGTCCTGATGGTGCCGGCAAATATCAGCGAAATAGCCCGAAACGCCAAACCGGCGGTCGTCAATATCCGGACCGTAAAAACCATCAAAGGCGGAGGCCGTGTGTTTCAACATTTTTTCGGCAGCCCGTTCAATGAGAAAAACCCGTTTGAAGACTTTTTCGGGCAGCTCCCGGATGCCGACGGCTCAAGGGACTTCAAACAGCGCAGTCTGGGATCAGGATTTATTATTGATAGTGACGGCTATATCGTCACCAACAATCATGTCATTGAAAATGCCGACGAAATAACGGTCAAGCTGTTTGATAAAAAAGAATACACCGCCACTATAGTCGGTCGTGATTCTAAAACCGATCTGGCATTGATCAAGATTGACGCACCCAATCTGACTCCCCTTGAACTGGGAGATTCCGACACGCTGGACGTCGGCACCTGGGTGGTAGCCATCGGAAGCCCGTTCGGACTCGAGCAGACCGTAACGGCCGGAATCGTCAGTGCCAAGGGCCGAACCCTCGGTTCAGGCCCCTATGACGACTTCATCCAGACCGACGCGTCCATTAATCCCGGCAACAGCGGTGGCCCCCTGATTAGCATGCAGGGGCAGGTCATCGGAATCAATACGGCCATTTTAGCCCAGGGTCAGGGAATCGGATTCGCCATTCCTTCGAGCATGGCCAACGGTATTATCCGGCAGCTCAAAAACGGCGGAGAAGTCATCCGGGGATGGCTGGGGGTGGGAATTCAGGACCTTTCACCTGAGCTGGCAACCTATTACGGCCTTAAAGATCAGAAAGGGGCACTGGTCATCGACGTTTACGAAGGAGAGCCTGCCGCTGAGGCTGGCATCAGGCCAAAAGACATTATTACCGAAGTTGACGGCCAGCCGTTTTCCTCAGGCCGCGAACTGTCAAAATTCATTGCCGCCGTGCCCGTGGGAAAACGCTCATCCATCACCCTGATCAGAGATGGTCTCAAAAAAACGGTCCTTGTGACACTCGGAAAACGACCTGATGATACGGCTTTCGCAAAAAATTCAGCTCCCAACGAAAGTGAAACCGGTATTTCGGTCACACGGCTTACCCCCGATATCATCCGACGGTTCGGTTTTCCAAACGACGAAAGCGGCGTCATCATTACCCGTGTTAACCCGGGCAGTAAAGGTGAAACGGCAGGATTTCAGGCAGGCGATCTGATAAAGGAAATCAACCGAATCCAGATTTCATCGGTCCAGGATTATCAAAAACAGCTTGCGGATAGCGACTCCGGCCGTGAAATTAATTTTTTAATCAAACGGATCCGGGTCGGTCTGACAATCATTACAATGACAAAATAGCCATCCTTCTCAGTTAGTTATTCATATTCCCCCCAATAGCCCGCGAGGCCGCTCTGTAAAAGGATCCCCTCGCGGGTTATCCCTTTTGGAGTTGTGGGAACGGGCCGGACGGACCCCGTG
Source organism: Desulfobacterales bacterium (assembly GCA_028704555.1). Taxonomy (NCBI): domain Bacteria; kingdom Pseudomonadati; phylum Thermodesulfobacteriota; class Desulfobacteria; order Desulfobacterales; species Desulfobacterales bacterium. Next base: position 11,915 of record JAQWFD010000046.1, on the reverse strand, counting down.
ATATTGTGGCCGCAGTTACGATCAAACCCCGAAAGCGTGAATCTAAAGGCCGACCGAACTGGCTCACCGCCTTGCGGGGATGATGCAATGGCCGATGATAGAACCCACCCTTATAATTCGCTTTACGGATGAAATTGACAATTACATTTTATTGCGGGGTATCGCTTGGAATTGTTAAAATGCTGACGAATTATTGGAACACAAAAGGCGGTCTCAGATCGAAGGATCCAGACCCTTAAAATAAAACCGTGTCCGCTTCCCTGAGCATATACCGCAGCTCGGATTCCCACATCAAACCGCCTGCATTGATGGCCAGCTCTTCAGCGATATGCCGGGGCTGGATGTTCAGGTCCGCATTCCGCCCCAGGCCCTGCAGACAGGAGGGACAGTTGGTCAGCATGACCGTTGTTTCCCCGGACGGTTTTCTGGCACCCGAGATGGCATCGGCTTTTCTTATCCTCATGGCACTGGCAATATCCGGACGGCTCAGCGCCAGCGTGCCGGATTCAGAACAGCAGTGATCCACCAGTGAAACATCGTACCGGCCATATGTTTCAAGAAGCCCAGGCGCCGCTGAATCCAGAGAATCATGGCACGGGGTATGATACAGGCACGAACGGCCGTTTTGTAGTTGAAGTCCCTTTTCAAGAGCAAACCGGCTCACATCCTCCACCCCGCAGCCGAATATCGTTTCAACGCCCATCTGCTGGAGGGCCTCCCGGCAGGTCCCGCAGCTGACCACGCAGGCATCAAACTCCAGATACGCAAACATATTCCGAATCTGATTGAAAATGATGGTATCTCTCAGCACCTGACGCTCATAAAGACTGGCGGCCGCATTGACGCGTGCCGGAAAACCGCAGCAGATAAACGGAGGGGGTAAAACCACCCGGGTGCCGGTCTTGAGCAGGATGTAAAGAGCCGCTTTGGAAATTTCCGAATACAGCCGTTCCGATCCGCATCCCGGAAAATAAAATACCGTATGAAGAAACGCATTCGGCGGATTGATCAGAACCGCCTGATTCGGGGGACACGGAGGCAGAATATACCAGAGCGTCCCCGAAGACGGACGCGGAATGGGAGAGCTGAGCAGATGCGCCACCTTGCCTTTTTTCCTCGACGAAGCGACCGGCAGAGCCGAAAAAACACGCGAGCCCATTCGCTGCAGCGAGACACCCCAGCCAAGCACGGTTTTCCGGAACATACTGTTCAACAGTTCGGAACGGCTGTCCAGATACCTGAGCGATAGCCATGTGGGAAATGCGGTATGTTTGAAGTTGAGGCGTTTGAGAATATCCCGTTCCAGTACCGACACCTCTCCGGTATCAATATTGACCGGACAGGGAGCCAGGCACTTGTGACAGATCGTGCAATGATCCGCGATATCCTCCAGATACTCCAAAAAATCGAATTTTGTAGACTGAAACCGCTGGGAATTATACAGTATGGCTTCGATCAGGGCGCGTATCGCCAAATTTTTATTACGGGGATGGGCAAACAGATTCTGTTCAGGATAAAACACGCAGCAGCTACTTTTACAGCGGCCGCATCGCATGCACTTGGAAATTTTTTCAGCCAGCTCCTCCAGACGGAAGTATTGCAGAATCCGGGCTTCAAGTCCCAGAAGTTCATGCGATGGGGTAAAGACCTCGTCCGGCACGTCATGATCCGAGAGTTTTCCCGGATTCATCAGGCCTTTTGGATCAATGATGGCACGATAAGCCGTCAGCTCATCAATCCGGGACTGCTCAAGATATTTAAGCTTGGTAAACCCGATGCCGTGCTCGCCGCTGACCACCCCTCCCAGCTCGACGGCCTTTGCCATTACGGCATCGGCGGTTTCCGCCGCCTGGTTCATCATATCCCGGTTATTGGAAAATACGGGGATATTCACATGAACATTACCATCCCCGGCATGCATGTGAGTGGCAATCACAATCAGACAGGACCGGATATCCCGGTAAAATTCCTGAATCTCCCGGCTGACCCGGTTATACCCCCTGAAAAGCTCCAGCAGATCCTTTAATACGGCTTTGACATGCGTCTCGTCACGAAGCGGCTGCTTTCCGGCCAGAGTTATCCGGTCAATGGCGTCAAGCAGCAGCTGCCTGGCTCTGGGCAGTTTATCCGCCAGCCATTGCGGATCTTCTTCAGGCTGGGCCTTTTCAAGGAAGGCCCCCAGCTGCCAGACAACGGATTTCTGATTATAACGGTTCTCCTCGCAGTTGCGGTCATCCACAAAACCGGCAAACTCCCCGAGCTTGTCCAGCGGCAGCACGATATCCTCATTGAGCTTGAAAGCATGGGTCCTGGCGGCTATGGCCCCCAGTTTTTTTCGATCCTGCCAGAATCGAACCGCTTCAGCGTTATCTTTTGCCACAAACATATACGTATTGGGATAGGGTTTGAGAAGCGATTCAAGACTGAGTCTGCCGGCGTCAAGCTGCGGCCGGGTATGGGCCACCATATCGATGAGCAGCACTGCCTTGGGCCGCTCGCGTTTGGGCGCTTTGGTCTTGTAGTCGATCGCCCGGACATATTCTTCGTCAAAATGCTCGAGCGCCATCAGGGCTTCTTCGCCCTGGTTGACAAATGCCGCGGAAATATCCCGGATCACCCGGCTGGCCTCCTCCATGTCGCTTCCGAAAAATTCCAGGCAAAACGTTGTCTTGAGGGGATAGGCCTGATGCAGAATAAATTCCGCCGATGTGATCACTCCGTCGGTCCCTTCTTTCTGAACACCGGGAAGCCCCTTGAGGGCTTTATTGGTGATATCCTTTCCCAGCCCCTTCTTGCGGATTTCCGTACCGGAAAGTTCAATGGTACGAACCCGATTCCCCGGCTCATCCAGAACGTCAAACACGACCCGGTCATCCGGCAGGATTTTCCGGAGCGGATGATGCCTGCGCCGCACCTGCCAGCGTATGCCGCCGGGAATGGAGATGAGAAATGACAGCAGGTTGTCGATAGCCGTACCCCACAGCACGGCTGTCTTGCCTCCGGCATTCTCCGCGATATTCCCGCCGATGGTGCATGCCCAGCAGCTGGTCGGGTCCGTTGCAAATACCAGGTTCTGCCGGGCCGCATAATTCATGGCAGATTCGGTAATCACACCAGCCTCCAGATGAATGACCGGCGATGGGATCACCCGCCCGTCGGGCATCTCAAATTCATGGGGCGTGATCCCATGGATGTGATTGAGTTTTTCGGTATTGATGATCACACAATCGGGTTTAACCGGCACACTGCCGCCGGTAAGCCCCGTGCCCGCACCACGGGCGATGGCATGAAGGCCAAGTTTTTCAATGGCAGTCAGAAGCAGGGCCACCTGTAATTCCCCGGTCGGAAAAACCACTGCCACCGGAAGATAAAGCCGCCAGTCCGTAGCATCGGTTGCATGGCTGATCAATGTAAAGGGATCATCAAACACATTTTCCATGCCCACCACGGCTGCCAGCGACTGCCGGATCAGATGACGCCGTTTTTTGATACCGGCCAGACGGACCTCCAGATTTGCGGTATATTGCCGGCATCGAGATATGATCTCGATAACGTCAGCATTTCCATCCGCCTTGCATTCAACAACGTGCAGGTCATCTTTGATTTCCCGGAAGAACCGCCGGTGTTTCCCCGGACTGTCGACAAGTTCCTGGAATACATACGGATTTCTCCGAAGAATGAACATGTCTCCGATAATGCGCATCAACAGCCTGGCCGATCGGCCGGTTCTGCGCTGAAACCGGAGCCGTTCGAGCATGTGCCATATGTCCTGCCCGAGCAGATGCCGGATGATCTGCCTATCATCTGCAGACGTATAATTAAACGGAATTTCTCTGAGATTTTTTGTATTCATATGCTCAGTTCAGATACTCAATTCAGATATCGTTAAAGGGCCATCGCATCATTCCCGGTAACCCGCCCATCCAAGCACCAAGTTTATTAAAAACATAGAATGTTATGTGAAACCGATTTCTAAATCAAGGAATAAATAAATGCCGGCAATTTCATTTGCGGGTTTGATCATAACTGCGGCCACAATGTCACGGGGTCCGTCCCGCCCGTTGCCGGCTTCTCCAGCACGATCTGGAGGATTGCCGGGCCCATGAATCTAAAGCGCAAAAGCTCGGCAAGCCTCAAACCGTTTGCGCTTGTTAACGCTTCATGGCCCCCCGACATCTTTTCACCGGATCGCGCCATGTCGTACGCGCCGGCAACGGGCGGGACTCCGAGGCTACGCACAGCAAAATATGGCCGCAGTTATGATCAAACCCTCATTTGCTTTGAATCATGCCCCCCATTTTTTTCGATTGCGAATTCGGTTATACTTCCTGTAGAATAATTTCAGATTATCACTTTAAATATCCGTTTTCCATTGAAAGATGCCTACCCAGTTGATTGAACATCCGGAACAAGAAAATATCTGGTGATACGCCATCGAAATCGCCAGTTTCGATCGTCTATCCACAACATACATATAACAGTTTCATCAGCCTGTTTATCGGATTTGACGAAACGCTCCTCGGGGCCTGATTGCCCTGACCAATGAGCTCATGCAACCTCAAGCCAGCGGGCCTTAACGCTTTCCGGTTGTGCATAGCCATTGCACCAAACCTGTTATTAACCTGCACCAGACATTCCAGAATTCCTAAGAATCTTCTGAACGGCCAGTACCAGAGAGCATGAAGGTAACTGAAAAAGGGGTTTCACACTTCCGGAAAAGTCCCGTACGTTTTTATAAATAGCAGCCACTAAAAACATAAAAAGAGATTGGAGCCATGGCCTTAGTGTCTTATCCCTCAAACTCTGTCAAAAAAAACAAAAATTTTTCCGTTATAGTTACCGCCCGCTTCGCTCGAGACGCGAAGAACACAGAGCTTCGAAACGGTGGTTTTGGTCTCTGCGAGCTCTGTGCCTCGAGAGAGCGAAGCGAACGGGCGGTAGAAAATTAAAGAATTTTTTGTAACGGCAATTCCATGGAAATTGGGTTGCGGGCACGGACCGCATTAGCAGATCAAACTTTTGGATTTTTTATTCCAACCGTTTCATTGATGGGGACGGGCGGCTCAAATGAGACCGGTGAGCATAACAAAGCCCTGGGGGCGACCAAGATTCTCATCGTTACCGATGCGGGACTCGCCAAACTCGGGGTTGCCGATAAAATCAAGGCACTGCTTGAGGCAGCCGACCCCCAGACATTCATCTATGACGGCGCAGAACCAAACCCGACAGATAAAAACGTTCACGACGGGGTCAAGGCATACCAGAAAAACGACTGCGACGGCATCGTCTCACTGGGCGGTGGCGCTCCCACGACTGCGGCAAAGGCATCGGCCTGATCATCGCAAACGGCGGCAACATCCACGGTTTTGAAGGCGTGAACAAGTCAACAAAGCCCATGCCTCCGTTTCTGGCCATCAACACCACCGCCGGAACCGCTTCCGAGATGACCCGTTTCTGCATCATTACCAACACCGACCCATGTAAAGATGGCCATCGTCGACTGGCGGTGCACGCCCAACATTGCCATCAATGACCCCATGCTGATGGTGGGCATGCCCCCGTCACTGACCGCCGCTACCGGAATGGATGCGCTGCCCCATGCAGTGGAGGCCTATGCCGAGTATCTTGCCGGCATGGCCTTTAACAATGCCAGCCTGGGTTATGTTCATGCGATGGTACACCAGCTGGGCGGATTCTACAATCTGCCGCACGGAATTTGCAACGCAATTCTGCTGCCGGCGGTCTGCGAATTCAATATCGGGGTTGGTCATAAGTGCGGCCATATAGTCCCAGCGTAGTTCTGCTTAATATCAAAATGGATGAGAAAAATAGGTAGACAAGAATAGCCCGATCTGAGAATAGAGATTTTGCCAAAAAACTATTCAATGAGAGGAACTACACTCAACCAGACCGGGCTATGAACTCTAAATACGACGATTTTTTTCAAAAAGCAAACTCCAAAAGCAACTGGTTCAGAGATGATGTCTCCACCACGGTTATCGATTTTATAAGCTACAGGGATAAATTCAGTCAGCGTGAATTTGCCAAAAAAAATAATGTTCCCCGCACCACGTTGCAACGTTGGCTTAACAGGATCAATACAATTGATGCAGACCCTGACCTTATCGCTTTTTTCGAAAGTCCTGCAGGCATTAATTTTTTACACCTGCTTATTCAAGCACTGCATTTTGAATTTACAAAGGTTGGCTGTGCCAGGATCCACAACATCTGTAACTTTCTGGAAACATGCAGATTATCACGTTTCGTCGGTGCATCATATGGCACGCATCAAAGGATATCAAATCAAATGGATCTAATGCTGACCGACTTTGGTGATATCGGGTTTGATCATAACTGCGGCCACAATGTCACGGGGTCCGTCCCGCCCCTTGCCGGCTTCTCCAGCACGATCCGGGGGATGCCGGCAACGGGCGGGACTCCGAGGCTACGCACAGCAAAATATGGCCGCAGTTATGATCAAACCCTCATATTAAGCCGAATAAATCCAACTTTCACATAAGACTTTCATCGGAATTCAACCGCTCTATTGCGTCATCATCAGTATCTGAGTTTCAGTCAAAAAACAGGATTTGTTTTTTTGAAGCTCCCGGATCAAATCAATGGCAACTCACCGGTTCCAATGCGGGCTTCGTTGTGATAACGACGGTTGGAATCGCCCGGTTATTCACCGGGAGTATTGCCCCCCCGCTTCCGGAAGGCTTTTCCCGAATGCTCAACTCCCGCGATGCGCAGAAAATTTCCGAAGCGATCCGCCACATCCTGAATCAGGAGCACCTTACCCCCGGCAACACAATAATGATCGGCGATTGAAAAGATGATGTCATCGGAGCGAGCAGAAACGGAATGAAACGGATCGAAGTTCTGATGGAGCACACGGCCTTGCTTGTCTTTTCAAAAGACATTTTTTCTGTTAATGGCCATCGTCAGAAAACATCAGAAAACAAAGGAAAGGTAGCGCGTGGAAAATTATGCTATTGTAAGACCGGAGCATTTAAACCATCACGGATATCTGTTTGGCGGAGCACTGCTAAAGTGGATCGACGAGTATGCATGGATTTCCGCATCCCTTGAATTCCCGGGCTGCACACTGGTCACCATCGCCATGAACGATATTGTATTCAAGCACCGGGTCCTGAATGGAACGATTCTTCATTTTCATATTGAGCGCATCCATCAGGGAAACACATCCGTAAAATATCAAATCGAGGCCTTAGCCGATGCGCCAGGGGCAACGGAAGAAAAAGCGGTCTTTACCACATGTATTACGTTTGTCAGGCTCGATGACGCCGGAGAAAAATGCAATTTACCATAACCGGGTTCAACATCGAGCCCTTATCCGGGGTGATAAAAATCAGCCAAATTGACCCGATTTCTGTTTTGAAAATCATCATCAGTCTCAAGGCTGGAAGCTCACAGGGCAAAAAGGTTGATTTTTTTTGAACTTTCAGCAGTCAGCTTCGAGTTTACACGGAACAAAAATGGAATAGTACCCAAACGCCCCGGATTAAGGATGATCTTCACCCCCCAGGCCTTATCTACCGGGTACAATGATTCGCGACTCTTTTTGTTTCTGCATCAACTGCTGCTGATCGTAGACTTTTCTGGCATTTTCAACCATTTCGTCAAGTGCCTGTTTCATTTCTACAGGAAATTTTTCGATAGCTTCTTCAAGTGAAGCGGCGGTAAGCGCGGATTGCACGGGTACCGGCCCCTGGGGCGTCATCAGCTGGGTTTGCCCGACAAATATCGCTTTCCGGCTGTCGTCTTCCGTGCCATCGGGTTTGATGGGAACAAGTCGTTTAATCGAAGCCACCTTCAAATCGGTCACCGCTTCCTCACGGTAAAGGTTGCTGATGTCTACTGTAAAATCAATCTTTTTCTGATCATTCATTTCATGCCTCCCTTGCGGATACGTCCGGATTATTAAATCCGGTTTATTTATGAAAAATACCGCGATTCAATCCTACTTTACCCCGGTTGTCAAACGATAATATGGTTTACCGGATTTAGAATTTTTTACTATTCCCGGGATTGATGATTGAATAAACAACTGTGAAGTGATCTTGTTTTTCAAGCATACCGTATGCCAGATCCACGCCTTTCCACCTTGTATCCCGGACGGCCCCGGCAGCCTCAGAAAATAAGCCCTTCAAGCTTTGCCTGAAGCGAATCAGCCGTGAACGGTTTAATCAGAAAATCGTTGCCCCCGGCATTCTCTGCCAGCTGGACCTGAGAGCTATCGGATTCGGTAGTTGCCATAATGATCTGGATGTCAGCCAGCCAGGGATTTAAACGGACTTCCCGGATAAATTCGATTCCGTTCATAACCGGCAGGTTCATATCCGTTATGATCATATCAAACGTCTGCCCGTCTTCTAAGAGGTCCAGGGCTTCTCTTCCGTTGACCGCGGTGACGATATCAATACCCAGCATCGATGCGACACTTCGATAGAACAGCAGGATAGGGGCTGAACCATCCACCGCCAGCACCTTTTTACCGACCTTTTTTAACGTCAGCCTGTCCAGCCTCGCTGCATCCGCCTGAGCCTGAGCACCGGTCATCTGGTTCAATTTTTCCATAAACGCAGAGATAATCTCCGGATCATTTGATACTGAAATGCGCTCGACCAGCAATCCGGCGACGCTCGGGACCTTGTACAGGGCTTCGAATATTGACACCGCCTTTGCCGAAATGATCGCCCTTATTAATCTTGAACTCTGGCTGGCACGACGGGCATCTTCCGCACAGACTAACGTCTCAATTTTTTTAACAACTCCGGGATTGATCTGCTTGTCGAGAGAAGAAACCACCGCCATTAAAACCGTCTCATTTTCTTCAAAAAGTCCGTCAACCAGGCAGGCAAGGCCTTTCATAAAGAAAAATTTGCCAAAGGCTTCATATATCGCAAACCGGGTATTGGGATGATCCGCCGCCCCCTTGTCCATGGCCTCAACCAGGATATCGCCGCCTTCTCTGCTGCCCATCTCCCCTAAAATATTGGCAGCCATTATTTTGTTATCCACATCATACTGATCAAAATAACCGGACAGATATGGCAATATATCCGGTCCGATTTGAAGGAGTTGTTCATGAATGACTTGTCTCGCCCTGGGATTCCGGTGATGGATTTTTGTGCAGAGAAACGATACAGCACGGTCATCTCTTATGGCACCGAGAGCTTCAATGGCTTTGATAGTAGCAAATTCACATTCCAGAAACCGGTCATTCTGTTCGGCTGTTTCGACAAGCTCACACAGACCGGGTACCGAAGAGCTATCCCCATAGCTGCCGATCATTTCAATACACAGCGTGGAAATGGTTGCCGTTGAGTGAGTCATGTGCTGTTGAAAAACGCCCAGAGACTCCGGCAGTTTTATCAGAGAAAGCGCGGAAAAAATATCAAACAGCAGATCCGGTTCGCGGGTTGTCTCCAGCAGTCCGGTCAAAACAGGGCCGGCGGATTTAAATTGTTTCTGTCCGCTCAGTTGAATACACAAACGTTTGAGCCGGTCATGTTCCAATCCGAGTTCATTGACCGTTGCCACCTCATTTTCCGACAACACTGCCTTTAAAGCATTTTCCAACATATAAGACAACGAACCGTCGGCTGGTATGGATTTACATAATTCGAGAAGATCCGGCAGGACTTCCTGATTTTTCTGACTTTCGATCTCCTGAAGAATGGTGATCTGTTCGATAAATTCCTTGCTGGTGAATCCCGTTAACAGTTCCATTTTCAATCCCTTCCCTGATGTCAACTTCGCAAGTCCGCGTATCATCAGCCTGCAAACCATATCGCCTGATGCAAAACGACAGCCGAGCACACATTTCAAAGCAGAAATCTTTTTTATAAGCAATTTTTATAGCATGAACAATACCTAATTTAAAGTATTAATCCGTAATAAATTCCTTGAAACTTAAGGCTCTTGCAAGTAAAAAATAATGCCTTATAAAAAGCCAATTTAAATCCGAATGTATTACCGGTATTAGCCCTAAAAAAACGGGGCATGGCAGCCATCTCAATTTCAGCCGTTCTGAACATTACCCGAATCTGACCCGATTACCGTCAGAACGGTCTTCACACGACCGACTTGCCCGTTCATAAGCCTGACCTTGATTCCATGGGGGTGAACTGAAGATTTTGTCAGTATATCTTTCACGATCCCTTCTGTCAGATTTCCGGACCGCTGGTCCGGTTTCATCACGATCAGTACCCGGTTTCCCGGTTTAATATTCTCACGCCTGTTCCCGTCCATAACGAATCTCCTATTAAAAAAACGCCGTGCATCCTTCCGCTTGAGCATCGAGACTCTTAACTTCAGGCCCGAAAAGCGAATCTTGTGTCCATCCCGAAATATCTAATTTTTCTCAATAGCTGCACTTAGGGCTCACTCAAAAATAACTTTACATTTTAAGCGCAGACGCGTCCTGGCTGGCTGCGTTACGAACGCTCGGAATATGCTCGATATTCCTGCGCTTTCGTGCCTTGCCAGACAGACGACGCCTCAACACTTCAAATTGCCAACTTATTGCAGAACGAACCTTTATCCTGTGAAATGCAAAGCTCATTTCTCCAGGGTCAGGTTCCGATTTTAATTCTCAAAATAGGCTATGTATTGCTGCAGTTAATTTTTTCATACCTCTTGAACTTGAAAAGTCCATCCTGTTTCAGGATGGACTCAGGGCATATGACACATATATATAATATAAATATCGATGCCGATCAGACTCCCCCCACAGAACAGCCGAAAAGCGAACGAAGGCCCATTTTATGGTCTTCGGAGCCAGGAGTCAGTCTGAAACTGGAAATAAGGCACCTATCAAATGAATGATGGTGACCGTGCAGCTGTCCTATTGACGGTATTACCTGAATATTTTAATGAAAAATCCGGCAGTTGACTTGCGGCATTCTGTTTTGCATATAGTCATCTTTGCGGCTCGGGTGTCACCTCTTTTTTTTCAACCCGATATGTTACGGCCTGTTTGCACTCAATAATTGCGCCACAGTCTTCGTACCGGTACCCGGATTTCCAGATTTTTGCCGGCGTAACCGCGTCAAAATCATACCACTTCCGGGCATTGTTCTTGTAACATTCGGGACAATAACCATCACCGATTGCATCAGAGCTGATTGCCAGATGACAATGGCGACACCGCAGCCGGTCTTTTCCCCCGGGCAGCAGTTCGATATTACGGTGGTGGCAGACAGTCATGCAGCATTCCGATCCGTTTCATCCGGACAAATACGGTATTCGGATCAATTGGTTTCGCCAGATCCATAATTCAAGTCATAAATAGATGTCATAAGCCCTCTTAATCTCAAGTTCAGAGCTCGTCTGCATGACTTTTCCACTCAGCAGCCCCATAGATTTTCTCCACGGTAAGATGCGAACAAAACCAAACAATTATCCGCACTGAACGACTGCCTTCCAAGAAGGCATACCGACAGAATCAGATAAACAGTGAACTTTTTTTCCGAATCACACCAAGTGAATGATATCGCGGGCCACATCAGGCTTCCAAATCTCGATATGCCACCTGCCCGATGCGCGCGATGGCTCCCAAAACAAACAACTGGACAGTAATGAATTTCAAGGGGTTGAAGCAGAATTTTGAACCGGCAGGCTGGGGGCAGACCGGGTATTTAATACCGGCGTAATAACGACCCGGACAAAATAAGCGCTGTTTTCTACAACTCATTCAGAAAAGGATTTCAAAGTCGAACAGAGATGCTGGTCCATCATATGATAACCGGATACTCAGGGCATAAAAAAACCCGGTGGTCAGTTAAGCCCACCGGGTTTGATATAAAGATTTTTCGGCGGCGACCTACTCTCCCACTCAGCTGCCCGAGCAGTACCATCGGCGCTGAAGAGCTTAACTTCCGTGTTCG
>JAQWFD010000045.1 GCA_028704555.1 Desulfobacterales bacterium | reverse complement strand
GATGAGCCGAGACGTCCCTTGGATACCATGAGGACGCTGGCGCCGGCATCATGGGCTTTGACCGCGGCGAAAAGGCCCGCGATTCCGCCGCCCACCACCAGCACATCGGCTTCGTTTTCGGCAACCGCTATTTTATCGATATCGATTGCAGGAATATTGGCGCTGCACTCACCGCGCTCTGCGGACAGGCCCATGGATGCCATTACCGCAAGCCCCGCTGCGCCGCCGGCTATCGCCATGAACTTTCGACGGGACATATTTTTTAGATTTTGGTTCTTTTCCATTGCAATGATCCTTATTTTTTAAACATTTTCAACAGGTATTGTTTTCCTGTAAGCCAAACGCCACCTGTGGTCAGCAATGTAATAAAAATTGACATGGCAGGGCTTGAATAACGGCCAAGGTCAATGACGTGCCATGCGGCAATCAAAATAAACAAAATGGCCAGGATGCCGTGAAAAACCCGCCAGGTCTCGTATTTCATTGGCAGCTTTTTGCGCACAAGGGCGGTTATGCCAAGTATCAGCAAAAGGCACCAGGCAGTGATCCCGAGCACAACGCCCTGGTTTAAAGTCGTAATCATCGTGACAAATGCGTCAGCAGGGGCAACACCCGACTCAAAAAACTTTGGCACAACTACAAGGACAGGGTGGAAAAGCAGTACGATAACGAATGTATACCCGATAATTTTATGATACTTTATGATCTTGCGCATCCTGAGATCTGCAACAGCGGCTCTGTTCGTCCGTGCCCAAAAAAACTGCCCGATCATCTGGGAAAATACCAGGATCGTTATAACGGAGAGTGATTCATTCAACACGGGACGCGCCGGGAAACTACCCAGAGCCCAGATCAGTAGCGGCATACCTGTAAAGGCCAGTACTGACTGTCTAAGAAAATTGCTTTTGACATACCCATTCATTTTTTACCCCCATGAAACCACGACCGGAATAGTCTTCTCCGGTGAAATCGTAATGGCACCCACAGGACAATACATCCTGCACAAGTGACATATCTGGCAATCCGCCGGATATTTGATAAACGCCTTTTTCGTCTTTGGATCCTGACGGATCACATCTGTGGGGCAGGTTTTGACACACGTCCCGCAACCGATACAGCCTTTAATGGATTGGATAGTCATGTTATTTTACCTTTTTTTCCGGTCTGTTCATCTTAATTTTCCTTCTTCGTTAATCATAGGCAAAGCATAGCTTTGGGAACTGATTTACCCATCAGCAGGCCGGCCATCAGCATCAGCCCAAAAGCGCTTACCGGGTGACATTTCATATGAACGGAAACAAAGTGCAACATCATCCCCGGACATTCGCATTGATACTGCCACCGACCAGGGTAACCTTGATCCAGGTTTCAAAAGCCTCGCCCATCGCTTTTGCGCCGGAACCACCGCCGCCGGAGCCACCGCCGCCGGAGCCACCGCCGCCGGAGCCACCGCCGCCGGGTCGACCGCCGCCGTGATTTGATCTGCCCATGCCGTCTTCGGTCGGTTTGCGCATCCCCTGGTGCATGTCTGTTTCTACGGCCTCGATGCCGATCCCCACCGTCTTTCCCGGGGCAAGCGCTGAAAGTGACGGGCCGGCCCTAAAGCAAATTTTAAATTCATACACGAACCGGCGGCCGTCCGGCTGTCCCACACCGATCTCGATACCCGTCTGCCGAACCTGGTCCATGGGCATCGACAGGGGGCCGGTAGCTTCCGCATAGGTGATCTCGACGGAATCGGGCGTTTTAAAGACCGGACGCTCTTTTTTATCCCCCAGACGGTCATCCGCGGGTAGGTTGCCCGATTCATCACCACCCCCGTATCCCTGCTCTTTTTTATCCTCCAGGCGGCCATCCGACCCGGATTTTCTTGGAAACCCCCGGGGGCCGGCACCGGGCAGATGAATACCAAAGGTTTTATTTTTGTCTCCGGCCGGATCGAGCCAGACGGTCAACCCGGTCATTAAGAGCTTTTTTTTCAAAGCCTCATTACTGGTGGAAAAACAAAGGTAGATGGCCTCTGCATCGTTCATCATGCGGATACCGGCCTGTCTGTCCGCATCGTAATATTGAGGGGCTGCCGGCCATTCATCTTCCGAGCCATTGATTGTTAAGCCACTCATGCGCCAATGACTGACCACAGTGTGGGCAGCACAACCGATGCTGACCAGTACAAGCAAAAGCAGAGCGGCCTTGAACGCATTGGTTTTAACGACAGACTTCATCATAATTTTCCTTTCCATCTTGCATCCCGTGTTTTCGGCCCTGCTCCGGCCCTTTTCTTTACGGTTGCATATCATACAAATTCATCTTTTGGATTTAATCCGCAGCAAGAATTTTCCCCAGGGCCAGCCGCGATTCAATGTTTTGAACAAACAGTTTAACCCTTACGTATCATCCTTTAAATAGTATCATTTTACCGGGGATTTCCCATCGATTTTGAATGTAAGATAGACCCGGAATGTAAAGCATTTATATTGATCGGGGATAAAATTGTAAAGATCTTGTAAAATGGAATCCGGGTTGCAAAAAACCGTCCGGCTATGGCTTTTTCCGTAATAATGGCGCAGTTTAGGCTGAACGTTCCCAGTCCCGCTATGTATGGCCGCGTGACGTTCCGACCAGTTGCTGTACAGCTTGGGTTGGATGTAGACTTCAAAGCGCTCGTCCGCAACGGGAACCATGGCCCGCCCCCCTGTTGAACGGATGTGCTCCTCCAGGGCCTGAGCCGACGATACGCCCGCCAGTGGCCACTCAAATATGCGAATTCCAGCGAATTCGGGAATAAGGGTTATATCTTCGGGTACAATGGTGTGTGTGTTGAATTGTCCAAAAAAATTTGTAAAAATGCAGTATATCTGTTTTTTATATTTTCATAATACCACTTTAAATGCAAAAAATTCAGCCCAATTAATCGGGGAATTATTCAGGTTTTGATATTGGCAAATTATCTGAAATTTTAAACTTTTGCTCAAAGGTTCTGATTCATTTCTTTGTATTCCTAACAAAAAATTCGTGTCATTGTCTGGACAATGCCCGGGTATATCCCTGTGAATATCGAGAGTTAGAAAGGTAAGCGGGATTGTAAGACTTTTTGCCACATTTGCTAATATACCTAAATATAGTGGTCTTTCCCTATCAAAATAAGGCGTCTCCCTCATACACAAAAGCGATTAAATGATTTATTTTATTAAAAAAATCAAGCGCCCTATTTCAGGCTTTCCTCATTGTGGGCAAAGAGTGCCCCACACCAGTTGGGCGTTTCATGTTTTGATGCGAAATGCACTAAATGCCGGGCCACCATGGCGCGGGAGTAGGTTATACAACAGAATTAACCAGATAATATTTAAAGGAGTTTTCCCTATGCAGACGTCAACACGTGAATACAACAAGGCCAAAATCAGAACCGTGCGAGTCAAGGATCCACAAATTGACAAAAAAACCGTACAAAATTTCTGCGCCAAAATTGACAACGAAACCATCTACCTGATAGACGAAATCCGCAGAAAATATCCCAGTGAAACCAATGCCTCGATTCTTACGAAGGCTATTCGTAGTATTTATGATCGAACCTGCAGGTCTATTGGCTCCTAGCACGCAGCCCCGTAAACAGCTTTATTCCACCCATAGTTCCTCTATAGAAAGGTAAGCGCTTAATAATCCCCACCCCATCATATCGGTGTGGCGAGGAGGGGGCGGTCTGCAATAGATGCGGCGAAGTCAGAAGGTCTTATTCTTGAACCAGGACCTGATATTACCAAAATATTCGCTCGAAAACTGGCGTCGCTGTTATTCCGTTTGGGCTTGTGATACCTGCTATTCCATTCAAACTTCAGCCTTCCTAAAATTCTTCGATGTTCATTTCATATCTGGCATTATTCCTGAATGCATTCACGTTGTGATCATGGCAAGGTATATCAAATTCTGAATGTATCGTTTTCGATATCAGATATTTATTATAAAATTGACTGGCCAGCGGGTCTATTGCTGTTCGGGTACAGACGCAGGCCATCGTCTCATGGGCTATTTATAACTTCTTATTGTTTTTTAGCGTTGTCATAAGTAATAAATTTGGGGCGTTATGTATTTAGCTATTCAACCTGTCTCGCACGGCATTAGTTTTTTTTGTAAAAAAATAGAAAAATTATCATGGCAAATTGAACTAATAATTAATGGTTCGGCAGCAAACAATAAAAGAGAGATACAAAGAACCTATAGATGATGTGAAGGAGCACTTCGTTATCATGGATGCTCTCAGGGTTTTAATCTGTTGATATTTTAAAAAAAATATGGTTTACACACAAAGTGCGGCTTATAGGCAGATTTGTTATTGTGAATCGCAATATAAGAAATCAATGGTAGGCAGTGTTGCTTATTTCCTACATCTTTGCTATCAGGGTACTGGGTATTAATGATTCAGTCTCTTCGCATAAGAGTGCCTATAAGCCGTCCCCCCTCCTTTTTTTATCATTTTTGGTGTATTAATTAATGTCAGCCTTAGAAAAAATTAAAAAAACCACATCATTAAGCGAGATTGCTATCTTGCTCGGATATAAGCCAAAATCACTTTCCTATATTCTATATAAAATTCCAAACAAAGACAAATATACCGAATTCACAATTCCTAAAAATAATGGCAGCGAACGTAAAATAAAAGCTCCTGTAGACCAGCTCAAAACTCTTCAAAAGCGGTTAGCAAAACTATTAAATAAATGCTTTGACGAAATCTCCACAAATAGCAAGCATAAGAAATCTTTATCTCATGGATTCAGAAAAAATCACTCTATAATCACAAACGCAATCAATCATAAAAATAAACGTCACGTTTTTAATATTGATTTACAAGATTTTTTTCCATCAATAAACTTTGGTAGAGTTAGGGGCTTTTTTATCAAAAATGCTCATTTTCAGCTAGATCCAAAAATCGCCACTGTTATAGCCCAAATAGCTTGTCATGATAATGAGTTGCCTCAAGGGAGCCCTTGTTCACCGATTATTTCAAATTTGATAGGGCACCTGTTGGATATACGGATGGTTAACTTGGCGAAAAAATCAAAGTGTACATATTCCAGATATGCCGATGATTTGACCTTCTCCACAAACAGGAAGGAATTTCCTGAAAAAATTGCGATTAAAAAAAATGGTGCTGACAATAAATGGATTCCGGGTAACGCTTTAAGAAAAGAGATAAAAAAGGTTGGTTTCACAATAAATGAGAAAAAAACATCATTACAGTACAAGACAGAACGACAAATTGTCACGGGCCTTGTCGTAAATGAGAAAGTCAATATTAAAAGAGAGTATTACAGACAGGCTAGATCTATGTGCCATGCTCTATTTCAGTCTAATAAGTTTTATATAGACAGTAAAAATGTTTCAGAACCAGCAGTTTCTGAAAATTCTAAAGTAATTTACACGTCGTCATATAACAGTGCTATAACTCCTTACGTTAGATATAAATCTAAAAAAGTAATAGGGAATATAAAACAATTAGAAGGCATTTTAAGCTTTATTTATCATATAAAAATCTCGCACGATGAGCGTACAATCGGAGACAAAAGATTTAAGCCTACCGCCGTAATGAAGCTTTATAGAGAGCTCCTGTTTTACAAACATTTTTTCATTTTAAATCGGCCTTTAATTATTTGCGAGGGCAAAACAGACATTGTATATTTGAAATGTGCCTTAAGGCATTTAGAAAAAGAATACGGGGAATTAGTGCAAAAAAAGGGCGACGATTTTGTTTTCAAAGTCAGTTTTATAGACCTGTCTAAAAATCTCAAAGATGTATTTGCAATATCAGCAGGTACTTCCGGCTTAGTATCATTGATGAAAATCTACAAAACACACATGAAACCATTTAAGGGGCAAGGAAAGAAACATCCGGTCATAATGCTTGTCGATAATGATAGCGGATCTAAAGAAATTAAAAAAAAGTTGGTGGATAGTGATTCAAAAAAGCCGTTTTCCTGGTTTGTTGAAAATTTGTATGTAGTACAGATACCCCATGTAAGTGGTCACGAGGAAACGGCGATAGAAGATTTGTTTGATAAAGAAACGTTAGAGACTAAAGTTAGTGGTAAGAAATTTAATCGAAAGACAAAAATTAACCCCCAAACTGAATATGGGAAAATAGTTTTTTCCGAAAAAGTGGTAAAAGTCAATCAAAATACAATCAGTTTTGATGGCTTCAAAGAAATCATGAACCGGTTCAAAGGGGTAATAGAGGATTATAAACAAAAAAAGGCCGAACCAAAGACGGCAACCGATTAAGCCGCTACGCCATTAACCTTTGCAAATTCAAACCACATCACACGACTTGATAAGCCTGTGATACCTGCTATACATCCCAGGTTAACCCCTACTCCTGACCTCCCGTAATATCCATTTCATATCACAGCTTTTAAATTCTCCATGCGTATTCCGATGTAATTATCCGCTTTTTCCTTCCCCATCCTCTGTACGCTGTGGTGATTTTTCACTTTTCGGACGTTACGAAATATTCCCCCCCTCCCCTGCCTCTGCGTTCTTTTCGCCTCGAGCAAAGCGGGCGGTGAAGCTTCTTTTTTTGCGGTTCACATCTGGAGGGCTTTCATTTATTCCCTTAAATGTCCAACTTTAATGAGTCGCCCGGCAAAGCCGGGGGTTTACCTAAGGGTAAATTAAATTTGACATATTTTTAATTGATTGGTAAAAAAGCAGAAAAGGATTTAAACGATGAAAAAAGAATTCACCATTGTCACCATTATTATTTGCGTAGTCGGTATAATTATCGGCTGCGAAGACACGGGTTGATAATGGGCTGAATTCCGTTTACAGATAAAATTCAAAAAACCGTTACCAGCCCTGAAAGCTGGTAACGGTTTTTTATTTTCCATATTTGGTTACCCCATCCAGGCAAAGGACAAAAACCATGAAATTCACCGGCGCACAACTCCTGATCCATGCGCTTGAACGCGAAGGCGTAGATACGATATTCGGATACCCCGGGGGCACCGTCATTGATATTTATGATGAACTTCAGCGGTCGGATTTACTTCATATCCGGACCTGTCACGAACAGGGCGCGATTCATGCAGCTGACGGATATGCCAGAGCCGGCGGACGGACGGGTGTGTGTCTGGTGACCTCCGGACCCGGCGCTACCAATACGGTCACGGGGATCGCG
Source organism: Desulfobacterales bacterium (assembly GCA_028704555.1). Classification (NCBI taxonomy): domain Bacteria; kingdom Pseudomonadati; phylum Thermodesulfobacteriota; class Desulfobacteria; order Desulfobacterales; species Desulfobacterales bacterium. The sequence goes on along the minus strand of JAQWFD010000045.1, from coordinate 20,423 downwards.
GCTGCCTATACGGATTCCATTCCACTGGTCATTCTTACCGGTCAGGTGTCCACCCACTTAATCGGCAAGGACTCATTTCAGGAAGTGGATATCGTCGGCATCACCCGGCCCTGTACCAAACACAACTACCTGATCACCCGTACCGAAGACATCCCCCGGATTATCCGGGAAGCGTTCTGCATCGCGACAACCGGCAGGCCCGGTCCGGTTCTGGTCGATATTCCCAAAGACCTTGTCTCTTCAAGTATAGATTACGATTGGGACAAACCCGTTCGTACCCGTTCATTTCCAACGACCGGCAAACCGGATGAAACCCATTTGGAAACAGTGGCCAAACTCATCAGAAAGGCACATCGTCCGGTAATTGTTGCCGGAGAAGGCATCCTTCATTCGAAATCTTCCACGCTGCTGACCGATTTTGCCCGGCAGTTTCAGATTCCGGTCACTTCATCGCTCATGGGACTTGGGGCCTTTCCGGGATCAGACCCGCTATGGCTTGGCATGACCGGGCTTCAAGGGATGTACCGCGCCAATATCGCTACCGGCTACTGCGATCTTCTGATTGCATCCGGCGTTAATTTTGACAACTGCGGAATTGGCAAAACAGATCTGTTTGCCTCCCGGGCCAATATGATTCATATTGGATATGATCCCGTATCCTCAAAATACGGTGTGCCATCGACACTTCCGGTATCAGGAGACTGTCACAGCGCCCTCAGCCTCCTGCATCACATCATGAATTCATCAAAACCCATGAAGCTGAGGAATAACCATCAGAAATGGCTGGCCCACATCTATAAATGGAAATATACCCCTCCGCCGCCCTTTGGGAAACAAGCCGGTATAACGCCGAGGCAGGTCATTGAAACGCTTTATGAACAGACAAAAGGACAGGCGCTGATCGCCACGGAATCAGACTGGCATCAACTGCAGGTCGCCCAGTATTACCGGTTTGATATTCCCGGCGGTTTTATCTCAACGGGCGGACTCAACTGCATGGGATTCAGCCTGCCGGCAGCCATTGGCGCGCAGGCTGCCTGCCCTGACAGACCCGTTATCTGCGTAACCGAAAGCATCGGCATCCAGATGACGCTCAAGGAAATCGCAACCGCTGTCCAGTACAGGCTTCCGATTAAAATTATTATCCTCAACAACAGGCATTCCTGCAGCCACTGGTTTGGAGGACATGCCCATACGGATTCCGGCCTTCAGTACAGTCCCGATTTCATGAAACTGGCGGAGGCATACGGGGCTTGCGGATTAAAGGCAGACCATGCTGAAGATGTCGGAGGGGTCCTGGAAAAGGGGCTGGCTGAACCCGGACCCGTTATCATGGATTTTTCAATTGAAGAGAACATCCGGGAGCTGTTTCCCTGGAACGCTTCACGGACATACGGCCCGATCGATCATAAGCCACATACCAGCGGAGCAGTCATGCATTAACTGGTGTCCATCCAGAAATGGCTATTTTTCCCAATTTCTGCGTCAGGGCTGCGCGTATTTTGACATCAAATCGAAAAAAATATTGATTACCTGTCGGCTTTTACGTTAACTCTGTTAAAAGGGCCTCGGCAAAAACAAATTGCTGACAAGACAACCATCAATCAAATTTGCAGCATCCTCATGGAATTTAAATTTTGTCCGTTCTGTGCATATCCGCTGGTACCCGTACGCCAGGACGGGATAAACCGATTATTCTGCGATCATTGCAAAACCGTCCATTATCGTAATCCCACCGTGGGGGTCGCAATAATTGTGGTTCGCCGCAATGAAATACTGTTAGTGAGACGATCCGGCTCTTATCGGGATATGTGGTGTATTCCATGCGGCCATGTGGAATGGGGTGAAGATATCCGTTCGGCGGCAAAACGTGAGATCAAGGAAGAAACCGGATTGGATGTAAATATCGGACCGGTGTTTGACGTGCACTCAAATTTTCATGATCTGCACAAACAAACCGTCGGGATATGGTTCCGGGCAACCCCGACGGGCGGTTATCTGAAGGCAGATTCCGATGCAAAGGAAGCCGCTTTTTTCCCTGTCGATGCATTGCCTGCCCCCATGGCATTTCCAACCGATCTTCTGGTATGCGAAAAGCTCAGATACTGCATGGAATCTGATGATATCAGACACCCTGGCAGCCTGAATGATTAAACGGCTGTTAACGTCCGAATGAGTCAATTTTTTATTTGCTTTCATATTCCCATACCGGAAAACGGAAAAAGGCAGCTGTCTATTCAGAGCTGTCATCTCGAATACCACCGACGATTTTTTCAATCATATATATTTATAAGGAGATGAATTATGAACAAAACAGAGCAGAATCTTTTGGAAGCATTTTCTGGAGAATCACAGGCAAACCGAAAATATCTGGCATTTGCCAAACAGGCAGACAAGGAGGGGCATCCTCAGACGGCCAAACTGTTTCGAGCTGCGGCCGAGGCTGAGACCGTCCATGCCCATGCCCACTTAAAAGCGGTTGGGGGAATTAATTCGACGGCAGAAAACCTCAGGGAGGCCATTTCCGGTGAGACGCATGAATTCAGGGAAATGTATCCGGAGATGATTGAAACCGCGAAAGCAGAGGGCCATAAAGCCGCAGAGCGCAGTTTTACCTATGCCAACGAAGTGGAAAAAGTGCATGCGCAGTTATATCAGAACGCACTGGATAATTTAGATTCCCCGACCGTCGCGGATTATTATGTATGTTCGGTATGCGGCTATACGTGTGAAAACGAGCCGCCTGATAGCTGTCCGGTGTGCAAGGCAAAGGCCAAAGCATTTTTCAAAGTCGACTGATTGAGGGATCAGTTAATCAGGTTGAAGGGCCCCCGGGGGAAACAGGGTACAGGAAATTCACAGGGGCGAGTTCCTGTACCCGCCCATCGGGTATAAAATTTAAAAATCGTAAAATCGGCCGGCTGTCAGGGTTCAGATGCGTCCAGTATTTTTTCCGCTTCCTCTATGCTCCCGGCATATTCAACCGGATACTCGGCGTTGATAGAGAGCCTGTTCAGCTGGCGTTGGCCTATGGGGCTGTCCTGGCTGATGACACGCACCACTTTGCTGACCCCATATCGAAATACAATTTCCTGAGCCAGGTAGATGAAATCTTCATCCTGATTGGTAATGATTCTGCCTTTTTTAAAAGCGGTGATACAGGTAAAGCCGGGAATGAGTGTGTTGCATGCGTTTTCAATGGCTTCGGTAACTTCGGACAGTTCTGTACGGGATAATTCATTTAATATGATGTAAAGCCTGTTTTTGTTCCGGTTTGTGTTTATATCATACATGGTATCCCTCGAATACGACCCTGAAGTATCGATACGGTTAAAGATGTCTGTCTGCTGTTTCAGGCTATCACAATTCACTGAGCGGGTAAAGAAATGCATGGACCGGTTAAAATACGGGAACTTTGATGGCCTGCTCAAGACAAACCGGAGAAATGAATCCTTCCGGTTTTACAGTCAAAACGGAACAGTTTACCTGTCGCAGAACTTTCTCAGCCGTGTTTCCGATGAAAAATCCGGCTATTCCCGTACGGCATACCGTGCCCATTACAATAAGATCCATAGAGAGTTCCTGCGCCATCTGAGGAATTATTTTTTCAGGTTCACCTTCCTTCAGATAAATCCGGCTGCCGAGTATTGGGGATGTATACGGTTCCACAAGCGCTACAGTCCATTTCCGATGGAACTGCATAGCTTCCCGGGCAAAATGATTAAATGATTTTCCCGGAATTTTACCACTACTTTCTCCGTGCAGGGTTGTTCCGGGGGGTTTCCAGACATGAACCACGTGAAGACGACAATGTTCCAGCAATGCCAGTGAACTGGCCAATCCCATAATTAAATGATTCAGCCGATATCGTTCATCTACTACCGGTCCGGGATCAACGGCCGCCATGATATTCCGATATCCCTGATGATCAGACGGTTTCATGATCCAGACCGGACCCGGGCATTTTCTCATCAACCGAATGGCGGTTGTTCCAAACATGATAGCGTCTAATACCCGTCTGCCCTCTGCCACTTTAACCACCAGATCATGTTCGCATCTGATCACTTCCTGAGTAATGCTGATAAACGGTACACCGACAATGACCTTGACCTCTGCGGTCAATCCTCTCAGCACGAACGGCCTCAAAAACTGCTTCATTTCCAGACTTTTCCGCTCCACCAGCATTTTCTCCAACTTTCCCGAATTTGCTGAAGAAATCATCACCAACTCATCTGCTGGTATCTCCTTGATCACATGAACTAATTTCAGTCTCGCCTCATTATCCATGGCCAGATGAACAGCCCGCTCCAGAGCAGATCTTCCTTCTATGGTTTCATCGTAAATCAGCAGAATATTCTTAAACCGTTTCATTCGGCAGTCCTCCTTGCATTTAATCTTCGGAGCGACATCCGGCTTAGGGTTAGTATTGATCCAGTGCCCGGGATGCCAAAAGTTTCTTTTTGGTTTTCGGAGCATATATCGTGAAAATCCGGCCCTGGGACAGGTCAAACCCCTGGATAAACGGTCGCCTGAGTGGGGTACCGTAGACACTGACGGATACCGTCACATTCTGATCGCAATTTCCGGTTTTATGAATGCCTTCATTCAGTGGAAACGTATAATCAGTCTGGCCCGGACGGAGAACGGATCTTGAGATTTCTTTCAGACAGGCATAATCATTAACCGATCGGTCATCTTCACGTTCATATTTAACCACCTCCAGATTTCCGAAAACCGGGCCAATCACCCCCCACGAATTATGATCATGCACCGGCGTAAATTCCCCATGGTCCCACAGAAATATGCGAACCGAAAACAACCGCCCTGGCGCCTGATATAAAAGCACTTCGTTGTCAAACATCATGGCTTTGTGAATATTCGGGTATTTATCCCCTTTCGAAATACAGGTCAGAATATCCCTGAACGCGGCTTTATCGTTCAGCAGGATCGACAAATGGTAACGGATGAATTCAATTTTCTGTTCATCGGCTTTCAGATCGGCCATCGCTTCGGCCCAACGTAAAAAGCACGAAACAATCTCCGGCTGTTCCTGCGTTGCCTGTAACATTCCCCCCTCCCCTGCAGAAAAAAATTAATCGATGCCGGATTCCCGATACCCGGAGGAAAAACCGAAAAAACGGTTTTCAAAAAATGGGCAGCAACTAATTTTCTATTCTCACATATTGCTCATAATACGCTGCCCCACATCCGATATCGGTTATTCTCGCAGCGATCAGCTGATTTACGCCGCCGCCCGTCTTCATCCAACTTCCCCTTCTCAATACAGCCGCTTCGGGATGCAGCCTGTCAGACAGTTCAAGCTTTACTTTAAGTTTTTGCAACGGAGATACCAGATAAAGGTCTTTTGACAAATCGATATCAGCAAGGTATGGGCAGCCGGAAGACACCTGGACAATCAGAGGCAACCTGTGATTGTCCGCCAATATCTGGGAATGGATATGATCTCTGCTGACCGGGGTAATCAGACGAAGACGGAATTTGTCCGGAACCGGTTCCTGGCTGTGAAGACGGGCCGGCAAACGGAATTTTCCGTCGGAGTGATCAAATTTCATCCCGGCATACGCAACAGAAGGACGTTTTACTTTTATAAAATTCTGTTTTTTAAGATCCTCAAACGAAATCGACAATCTGTCCGTACTCAGCGCGCAGCGAAAAAACGTTTCCGCATCCGGTAAAATAACAGGCGGTTCGAGCCGTTTTCCCACCTGTGAGAAAATCCAAAAATCTGTTCTGGCCTCACCGGGAGGACTGACAACGGCTTTCGCATGCTGGATATAATTATGAAGGTAGGATGATACAATATCTTCCTGTTCCAGCATAAGGGTCGATGGCAGGAACAGATCAGCCCTCGATGCGGTATCGGTCATGAACGCATCCACCACCACCTTGAACTGCACGGTTTCAAACGCCCGCCCAATCAGGTGTGAATCCGGGGCCTGATTGATCACATTTGATCCGTTGACCCACATCATCCGGATCGGTGGGTCTGCGGCATCGATGATATCCTGCCCGATGCACGGAAACCGAAGGATTCTCCCGGACAAGGTTTTGGCAGATCTTGACCATGCGAAATTCAAATTTCTCAATGAATGAAGATGGTAATAGATCCCCCCGCCGGAACGACCGACATGACCGGAAATAAAAGCAAGGGCATCGATAAACCGAACGTTTTCACCTCCGTGACGATACCGTTGAAGACCGGTTCCAATCAATGTTGCCGCAGGTTTTGTATCACTGTAATACCGGTAGATTGTGTCAATATCTTCCTGACTGACATCACATGCTGCGATCAGCGATTCCATGGAACGGCTGAAAATGAATCGTACGAATTCATTCCACCGGTGAGCATATTGTCCGATATCCGGAGCGGTGACATTGCGTTCCAGAAACAGACGAATGACTGCCGCAGCAAGAAACCGGTCAGTTCCCGGGCGGATGGTAATAACCCTGTCAGCAAACCGGCTATTGGCATCATCTCCCGGAGATATGGATAAAACAGAGGCGCCGTTTTGCCGTGCCTGTCCGACTATTGCGGCCGTATGAATCGAACAGCGGAGCACATCTCTTCCCCAGATAATAATATATCCGGCATTGAGCAGATCGGTAATATCATTATTTTCACGGGAACCAAAATCCATAACGGTGGCGACGTATCCGGCCGCATCACAAAGTGATCCCCTGACACAGCTGGTTCCCAGCTGCGAAAAAAAATAACGGCCGGCCTGTTTCAACACCCCTTTGGCGCCTTCCCCCTGTATATGAAGCATGGACAAAGGGTTGTTTCTCAACCGTTGAATATGTTCTGCACAAAGATCCAGGGCATGATTCCAGCCGATGGGTTCCCATCTTCCACGAACACGCACCATGGGATGAACCTTTCGAAGAGGATTTTTAAGCCGTTTGCCGAAGTGCCTGATTTTTGCGCATGTAAAACCGGCCGTAAACGGATGCTCCGGATTTCCACGGATATGGATATCACCGGATGGATCAACCGATACCAGAAGGGAGCAGCAATCCGGGCAGTCCAGAGTGCAGGCCGTAACGTCGGTCATCATACGTGTCCCCGATGATAGATGAAATTTTATAATGGTCTTGTTAACGAGGAAGAATATAACATCAAGATGTGATAATCACTGTTTTGAGCATCGTGAAATGGCTTTATGAATTAATTTATCTAAAATGGTCAACGATTGTAACAGTCCTCTGATTTCTGTCTTCTGATCTCTGTCCTTTACCCGATGGGCAGGCACGGGGCCGCCCCTGCGCCCACGAGTTGTTTTTTTTACTCAGCCCTCAGCCCTCAGCCCCCGGCCCTTTCTCCTCATCCACCGATTTTAAGGCACGATCACAGGCATATCGGCAGGTATCCATAGGAAATCCTTTGCGGCTTAAAAACGAAAAAACTTTTTTTTTAAATTCCACGGGGTCAAGATGTTCCCAGCGATGCAGTTTTCGCTTTATGGCAGACCATGCGGATTCATATTCATCAAATTCATTCAGCAACTGGTCAACGACAGAATCGGCTATACCCTTTTGTTTCAATTCCCAGCGAAGATGCAGGGCACTTCGAGGGGAGATTCGTTTCCTGTGATCAATCCACTCGCGTGCAAACGTTTCATCGTCAAGATATTTCAGCCGGATCAATTTTTCAATGGTATGCGTGATCGCGAGCGCTGCAAAGCCTTTTGCTTCCAGATAGACGTTGATCTCGTGAATGCTCCGGCTGCGAAAGCCAAGGAAACGGACTGCCTTATGGTAAGCCTGGTGCTGCTGATCTTTTTCAATTAACGCCTGAACCTGCGACTCATCGATGGACTGCCCTTTTGCCATGGCACCTGCCAGGGCCAGACAGATTGAAAACCGGTAATCGCCATTTATAAATATACTGACACGGTTTTTATCATGCGTCTGGAGTTTAATATCGGTAACAATCTGATCCATCATCGAAACAAGCGCTTATATTTTAACCCAAAAAATACCGGCATCCGGAACCCGGTAGCCCATAGCCAAAAACCGTACGCCGTATGCCATTAATCGTTATTCATTATCCGACGGCGGAAGCCCTGGCCTGACCTTCAGTACCCGTTCATTTCGAATGGCTACCGTGCCGGCCTTAACTCCCCGGGGTTTTGTGACAAATCGGGCCTGAGTGCAGGACACAGCGACCATTCCCCCGGCCCTGGCCTTGCTGTGCCAGGCGGCAACAGCGGCAGCCATCTCAAGAATTTTTCGATCCGGTTTCTGCCCGGTTTCCGACCTCAGAATCACGTGGCTTCCGGGCATGCCCCTGACATGAAACCACCAGTCATCGGGTTTGGCAAGTTTAATACTCAACCGGTCGTTATCTTCATCGCTCCGGCCGGCTAAAACAATCCAGTCGTCCGGGAAACGGTACTCGTACACCTTAACCTGATACCAATTTTTGTCTATTTTCTGAACTGCCATATAAACACTGAATTCTGCTGAGTTCTGATGATGCTTCCGGGTGTCATCGACCGATGATTACCGTCTCGTCACGCCGGCGGTTTGAAACACATCGCGAACGATGTCCCGGGCTTCCTGTTGAATCCGGTTTAAATGATCCCGGCCCTTAAAACTTTCCGTATAAATTTTATAAATATCCTCGGTACCGGAAGGACGGGCAGCAAACCAGCCGTTTTGCGCCACGACCTTTAAGCCTCCGATCTCGGCATTGTTTCCCGGAGCCCGTGTCAGTTTTGCCAGGATGGGTTCATCCGCAAGAACCGAGGTTTTGACCTGATCCGGTGACATCTGCGTCAAAGCCGCTTTTTCTTCCGGAGTTGCCGGCACATCCATCCGTTCATACAACGGATTACCGAATTTTTCAACAAGCTGCCGGTATAATTGAGACGGGTCCTGCCGGATTGACGCCGTGATTTCCGCAGCAAGAAGCCCCATGACAATACCGTCCTTATCGGTGGTCCACACGGTGCCGTCTTTTCGCAGAAATGAGGCTCCGGCGCTTTCCTCTCCGCCAAAGCCAAATGACCCGTCAAGAAGCCCCTCTACAAACCATTTGAATCCCACCGGCACCTCGCAGATGCTCAGGCCCAGATCGTTTGCGACCCTGTCAATCATGCTGCTGCTGACCAGGGTTTTGCCGATGGCAAGATTCCCGGGCCACATCGGACGATTCTGAAACAGGTACCACACGGCCACCGCCAGAAAATGGTTCGGGTTCATCAGCCCGCCGGAGGGGGTTACAATGCCGTGACGGTCACCATCCGGATCATTACCAAAAGCGATATCGTATTTATTCTTTAAATCGATCAGACCGGCCATGGCATAGGGAGACGAGCAGTCCATTCGGATCCTGCCATCCCTGTCCACCGTCATGAACCTGAAATCCGGTTCAACGTGCCGGTTTACCACATCGAGGTTCAATCCGTACCGGTGAGCGACAGGCTCCCAGTAGTCTACCGATGCGCCCCCCATGGGATCGACCCCGATCCGGATGCCGGAGGACCTGATCGCACCCATATCGATCACATGACGCAGATCGTCAACATACGGCGCAATATAATCATATTCATGCGTACCGGATGCATGGAGGGCTTTTTCATACCCCGTTCGCCTTACGCCCTTATTTTGAACCGCCAGCAGTTCATTGGCCCGGGATTCCACCCATCGGGTAATGGATGTATCGGCCGGACCGCCGGACGGCGGGTTATATTTAAATCCCCCATCATCTGGAGGATTATGAGACGGGGTGATGACAATGCCGTCGGCCAGTCCGGTTGTCCGGTTCCGGTTATGCATCAATATGGCATGGGATATCACCGGGGTAGGCGTAAAGCCAAATCCCTGCTGTATGAACACATCGACGCCATTGGCCGCCAGAACCTCTATCGCCGTTGCAAAACTAGGTTCGGAAAGCGCATGGGTATCCCGGCCAAGATACAACGGGCCATTGATTCTGTTTGCGACTCTGTAATCGCATATCGCCTGGGTGATCGCCAGAATATGGGGCTCGTTGAAGCTGTGTTTGAATGGATCGCCTCTGTGTCCTGAGGTACCGAATGCCACTTTATGAGCATCAACCGATACATCCGGGTAAAGGGTATAATACGCGCTGACCAGCCGGGGAACGTTCACCCATATCTTTCTGGGGGCGGGTTTGCCTGCTAATTTGTGTAACGGCATGGTTGACCTCTCTTAAAATGGTTAATTCCGCAACAATCAAGATAGCGCCCTGCGGGCGGACTGAGGAGCGCTATCGCTTGAGGAGCACTTCGTTTGAGGCAAAAGATAAGAAGCAAGACGCTTTTATCTTATAAAATTCTCAAGAACGCGAAGCTCCCGCCTTTCACAGTAAAAAACCGCGCTCTCTGACTCGAAAATATGCTGCCACCGGCCCCATAAGACAAAATAAACATAAGGCACCGGCTATGGCATCGACCGCTTTGAAATTGATCAGTTTATCCACGTTACGATCATAAAATGCCAGAAATGGATGACGGATCGCTCCCTTCTTACGCATCCATACCGTATCCATAAAAAAAAACAGCTGCCAGCAATTCTGACGCACATATCGGCCTATGGAAAACCAGGCTCTCGCAGTTCCTTTAAAGCCCCCGTGGTGAAGCATCAATTTACGCACACGCTGAAAATAAGGCGTCAGCAGCAGCCTGCCGGTTTCATGCTGGCATGGGTAAATGTCGGGCGTAAGTCCGAAAAACTCATCCAGGCCGGTGCTGAATGCGCCCATGATCATGGCCATCAAAATATACCGGCGGCAGAAACCTTCAGTTTCAAACCGTCTGGCAGATGTTTCAATGATTCCGGGCAAGGTAATCCAGATTCCGGTTTTTCTGATTTTCCCCGCCAAATTCTGATCTTCCAGAAACGGGAGCCGCTCATCAAAGCCTTTCAAACGGATAAAATAATCCCGGGTTAACAAAACGCCCTGATCTCCATTCGTGGTATCCGGACGATTTAAAAACGTTTTGGCCTCGATATAGCGGAAGCCCGGAGAATTTCCGGAGCCTTTACGTATAAATTTCAGTGGAAAATGGCCTGCGACATTCGTATTGTCCCTTGACTGGATTTGATGTTCCAGAGCGGTTATCGCCTCTTTTATCAACAAAGGGCTTTTGATTCCCGAATCCGCGTGAATAAAGAGAAGATATCTTCCGGTTGATTTGCCGGCGGCGGCATTCATCTGAATCCCGCGGCCTCTGGATGTACGAACCGTTTTCACCCCGCAACGCCTGAGCATCTGCAGCGTGTCATCTGTTGATCCGCCATCGCCTGCGATAATTTCCAAATGAACCTGCTGCTGGCTCTGAAGATCCCTTAACAGGGCAGGCAAATGACGGGCTTCATTTATGACCGGAATAATTACAGATACTGAAGGTAACGTCATGACGGTTCCCCCCGGGGCTATTGAGTCAGGCGGGCTGCTGACAGGGCTTTCGAATCGGCCGGGTCATTCCATGATGATTTTCCCGAGAACTGCCAGATTTTTCAGCTGTTCCCGATCCCGTATCCGGACATGTGGCCCATGGATATGGACGATGTTCGACTCGGTCATCTTTGCAAAAATTCTTGAAAGGGTTTCTGGAATTGTCCCGAGAAGACTCGACAGATGCCTTTTGGATATCGGAAGATGAACCGTATCATGATCTGATCCGGCTTCATTGGACAGATAGAGCAGATATGCCGCAAGGCGCGCAGAGACATCCTTCATGGAAAGCTGTTCGATCTGAACGGTAAATTCACGCAAGCGTTTTGATAACACCGCCATCATATTCAATGCCATAGACGGATTTGCGGATATCAGGGCCACAAAATCGTCTTTCGGGAAATAAAGGACGCGACTTCTGCCAATGGACTGCGCGCTGGCAGGAAATGCACCCGCGGAAAAAACGGGCACTTCTCCGAATGTTTCGCCTGAACCGAATATATTCAGTATTTTTTCCTTTCCGTCAGGTGAAACTTTAACGATTTTAATCTGCCCGTCGATAATCAGGAAAAATCCGTTGCCCGAATCTCCTTCAAAAAAAACCGTCTCACCCTTTTGAAATATTTTTTTAACCGCGATACCATTGATTTGCTGCCGCTGTTCGCTGTCAAGGCCACTGAACAGTGTGCATGAAGAAATCGTGTCCGTATTAAATTTCATAGCATAAATGTGATATTATTGGTTGAATGAGCGAATAAAAGCCGATAGTGCATGATTATAGTAATCATAAATAATGCTTTAATTTTCGATGAGTTGTCAATTATTTATTGAAGCGATCCTTAAACAATGTGCAACCCGCAAAAAGGGGCTCCAATCATAACGGTCTGATTAACAATTATCAGCAGATATTGACTTAAGTCAAGGCGCCGCTGTTTGATAGGGTATATAGATCAAATCTAAAATAACACACGATTTCCGGAGGCAACATGAAAAAAACACGTAAGATCATACACATCGATGAAGAAAAATGCGACGGATGCGGCCAGTGTATTCCGTCATGCGCTGAAGGTGCATTGAAAATAATAAACGGCAAAGCCCGAATCGTTTCTGACAAGTTTTGTGACGGACTCGGGGCCTGCCTGGGTGAATGTCCAAGGGGGGCGATCACATTAACAGAACGGGAAGCTGAAGAATTCGATGAAAAAGCGGTTAAAGAGATGCTAAACGCAAAAGGCAAGGGCTCTTCCGAATCGCGTGCGGTATGCCCGTCTTCACATATTCAAATTCTGGAACCCTCCGCTGACCTGAAAAAATCGAATTCAGGTAAAAGCTCAAGCCCATGTGACTCCCAGCTGTCTCACTGGCCGGTAAAAATCCGCCTGATTCCGCCAGATGCCCCGTTTCTCAAAGGCGCTGATCTCGTCATTCTCGCCGACTGCGCCGCTGTGGCCTGTCCTGATCTTCACAACGATTTTCTCAGAAATCATGTGGTCATGACCGGATGCCCCAAATTTGACGACATGCCGGCTTATATTGACAAATTTAAACAAATTATTAAAATCGCCGGCATCAAGCGCATCACCGTACTCAGCATGGAAGTCCCGTGCTGCTCCGGCATGGCTGCCGGCGTCAAAAAAGCGATTCAGGATACCGGAAGTTCAATCCCGCTGAAAGAAATTATCATCAGCACACGCGGAGAAGCGGTTGAAAAGGCATCCCGCCCCTTAACCATGATTGCATAGTGTCCATCCAGAAATGGCAATTTTCCCCAATTTCTGCGTCAGGCTCAGATTTTAATCCTCGAAATACACATTGTATTCCTCCGGTTAAAATCTTCGCCTTCCTTGAACTTGGAAAAACTATCTCATTTCTGGATAGACACTACATAAGAGAGGCTGAGACAGTGCCCATTCACAAATTCGGCGTTCGCCGGATGGGCACGCACTGAAACTGATTGGCAGATGGTTTCAGGTCTGACGGGCCAGCGGTTCTGATAAGCCTTGTGATACCGTCACGCTTAATGATATAAGAACCGGAGTGTTATGGCTGTTGTCACATTCCCCCCGGCGTCAGAATAAACCCGTTAACCAACTAACCCGTGAAGGGGCATACAAAACAAAAGGCGACGATTATCAACATGACGGAATTTCAAAAACCAGAAAATACACGGCCCGAATCCGTTTCCGCCGATATCGATGAGCCGGTATACGCAACGCTTGACTGCCTGAGAAAACAGATCGATTCGATCGACCAGGAGTTTGTCAACATCCTTGTAAAACGCCGGAAGGTGATCGATCAGGTTACGGAATTGAAAAAAGCGCATCACCTGCCTGTTTACCATCCGGCCCGGGAAGAAGATCTCATATCCAGACGACGCCGTCAGGCTGAAGACAACCAGCTTGATCCGGATTATATCGAAGAGCTGTTCCGATGCATTCTCCGTCAGTCCAGGGCCATCCAGGCGGCCCACCTGACGCGAAAAGGCATCCGGGCGGGATCTGCTGTTCTGATTGTGGGCGGCAAAGGCAGTATGGGCAGCTATTTCCGCCGCTGGTTTACCGAATCCGGCTACCGGGTTCGAATTCTGGACAAAGACGACTGGAATGAGGCAGACGACTTGTGCCGGGATATCAAACTGGCCATCATCAGCGTTCCTATCGATGTCACCGCGTCCGTCATCGAAACGCTGTGCCTTCACCTTCCGCCAGATTGTGTTCTGGCTGACATTACCAGCATTAAAGAGCCGGTCATGGATATCATGCTCAAGGCACACAGGGGCCCTGTCATCGGTCTTCATCCGCTGTTCGGACCCACCACGTCAACATTGGACAAACAGATTGTGGTGGCAACCCCCGGCAGAAATCCGCAGGCATATCAGTGGGTGCTGGATCAGTTTTCAGCATGGGGCAGTATTATCCTTCAGGCAGATGCACAGGAACATGATGAAATGATGGCCATTGTTCAGGCACTGCGTCACTTTGCCACTTTTGCCTTTGGCCGGTTTCTCTACCACAAGCAGATCAGCCTGCCGCGGATACTTGAATTTTCAAGTCCCATTTACCGTCTGGAGATGGCGATGGTGGGACGTCTTTTTGCCCAGGACCCTTCCCTGTACGCAGAAATTATTTTCGCGTCCCCGGAGCGACGAAAACTGTTAAAGAATTATGTGCAATCCCTGTCTGACACCTGTGACATGATTGAAAAGGGAGACAAACCGCTTTTCTGCGATGAATTCAACATCATTTCCGAATGGTTCGGCCCATTCAGCGGACAGTCAATACGGGAAAGTTCGTTTTTAATCGATAAACTGATTGAACGCTTTTAGTTTTCCAAAAAAGCAGAAAACCGCCATCGCCTTATTGCTGATCAGTCTCAGAAGCAGAGGCTATGGCCCTCTGGAAAAGCAGACTCGATTTTTTCCTTCCTCCTTGGCCCTGTACATATTGCGATCGGCCCGATTAACAAATGAGGACAGGACCTCACCATAGTCGTATTGCGCAACGCCGATACTGACCGTTTTATGAACCCGTGTCTTATTGTCAGGGAATAAAACCGTTTTTTCAAATTCCGTCCGGATTCTGTCCGCCAGCTTGACAGCAGCGATGCCTCCCGTCTCAGGCAATATCAGGACAAATTCTTCTCCGCCGTACCGATAAGCGGAATCGGTTGCCCGCAGACATTTCATCATGGTTTGTGCGAGTCGAATCAGCACCTTATCTCCTTCCAGGTGCCCGTATGAATCATTATAATTTTTAAAATCGTCAATATCCACCATCAACAGAGACAGAGGCTCTCTGTACCGGTTGAAACGCTCAATTTCCGTACTGAGTTGAGCGTAAAAATGTCTTGAATTAAACAGACCGGTCAGTCCGTCTGTAATGCTGAGTTTCTTATATTTCTTTTCGCTTTCACTCAGTTCGCGTTCTGCTGCCACCTGATCCGAAATATCCTCTAACGTCTGAAACGCACCAAACAGCCGTCCGCTTGTGTCTTTGAGAACTGCTGCTGTAAATCTCAGCCATTTTCCGTTTTCTCCCAGATCCCTGAAAAAATCTCTGGCTTCATAGGCATCATGAATTAACCGGGATTTTTGCACATTGCCCTTGTACCAGCTGCTGAATTCATCCAGGCGTTTATCGAGCAGAATATCTGCCATACATGGCCGCTTTTTCTTATAGAAGGCTTTCCAGTGCTTCCGGGTACCGAGCACCACATCTTTACCGGTCCCGGTTAAATTTTCAAGCGCCCTGTTCCAATGCCTGACGCGATGATCCGTATCGATCATAAAGGCAGGAATCGGGGAGCCTTCAAGGCATAGTTCAAGTTGACTGCGGCTGTTTTTCAATTCCTCCCCTGATTTCATACATCTCAACCGCATCGTGAAAAACAGATACCCCACGACGGTAAACATGCCGCAGCGTATGAGTTCTTTTCCGATAATAACCGGCTGATCGAAAAACACTTGGCCGATGATCAATACCATCTCCAGGATCAATGGGGCCAACAGCCCTTTCTGCCCCATCCCCGTCACTGCCAGAATAACAGGTATATAAAACAGATGTATGTAAACTTCCTGAAATCCATGTATAAAACAGACATAACAGATCAGGATACTCGATCCGATGGCCAGTGACAGCATAATACAGTTGAGCTTGTTTTTATGATTCATACCATTTACGGTTCCCTTTTATTTTGTACCGGCTTTAAAACAGAATTTCGGGCTTGATCATAACTGCGGCCATATTCTCTTACGTGTAGTTTCAAAGTCCCGGCCGGTGCCGGCGTACGACATGACGCGATCGGGGGAAAAGATGCCGGTGCCATGAAGCGTTAAAAAGCGCAAACGGTTTGAGGCTTGCCGAGTTTTTGCGCTTTAGCTTCATGGCACCGGCACCCCCCCGTATCGTGCTGGAGAAGCCAGAAGCGGCCGGGGCGGGCCTCACGACGTTATAACCGCAGTTATGATCAAGCCCAGAATTTCATACGTCCAGAAATAATCGGGAAACCCGGCAGGCAATAAAATAAATTGAATTTCCATCTTGTATTCTGGAATATAAAATGTAGAATATCACTTTTTGATATAGAACAGATATGGAGCAGTCTTATGAACAAAATCATCATTTCGGTATTTGCTCAGGATCGACCGGGCATAGTGGCAGCAGTGTCAAAAGCACTTCTGAAACATGAGTGTAACATTGAAAATATATCACAGACAATCCTGCAGCATCAGTTTGCCGGCATATTTATCACTTCCGTGCCCTCCGATGTACAGATTGATCAGCTTCATGACTATCTGAAACAATGTATGCAACCTTTAAACATCGATGTACATGTCAAATCAATGGATTATCAGGAACCGCTGCCGATATCCAAAAGCTCCGAGCCCTTTGTCATTTCAGCCGTCGGTGCGGACAGCAAGGGCCTGGTTGCCGGGCTGACTGAAATTTTCGCCCGTTACCGGGTCAATGTGACCAATCTGAAAGCGGTTTTTAAAGGCGGCGATGATCCGAGCCATAACATCATGATTTATGAAGTGGACATCCCCGATGATATCGACCAGAATAATTTTGTGCGTGATCTTAGAAAACGAGCCGAAAATCTGGGACTGGATATCAGTATTCAACATCGGAAAATTTTCGAAATGATGAATAAAATCTGAATTCGACGCCAGGACAAACGGACCCGGTACTGCGGCAGTACATAAATTATGCCCTCAAGACAGTCATATTTTATGTTTAACAATTATTTCAACAAATGACAACTAATGGATAGCTGATATGCTTAGTGACAGAGATATACTTTCAGTCCTGGAAATGCTGAAAAACGAGCATCTTGATGTACGCACCGTCACCCTTGGCGTCAGTCTGCTTGATTGCGCCAGCCACGATTTAACCATAGTGAAAAACCGAATCCGAAAAAAACTAACCTTTCTGGCAAAAGACCTTGTCAGCGTCTGCAACCGTGTTGGCGAAAAATATGGCATTCCGGTCGTGAACAAACGTATTTCCATCAGCCCTGTAGCGGTATTTTGCGCCGGTCTTTCGCCGTCGCAAATGGTTGAGATAGCTAAAACCCTGAATGAAATAGCTCTGGAAGTACGGATTGATTTTATAGGCGGATTTTCCGCTCTCGTTGAAAAAGGAATGACAACCGGAGACCGTGCCCTGATTGAAGCCATCCCCCGGGCGCTGGCGGAGACCGACCGGGTGTGCGCATCCGTCAATGTTGCCACGACTAAAGCCGGAATCAATATGGATGCGGTCATGCTCATGGGGGATACGGTAAAAAAGTGCGCTGAACTGACCGCGGACAGAGATGGTATCGGATGTGCAAAATTGTGTGTTTTTGCCAATATTCCTCAGGATATGCCTTTTATGGCAGGCGCTTATCTGGGGGTTGGTGAAGCAGATGCCGTTATCAACGTCGGCGTCAGTGGGCCGGGGGTTGTGAAAAAAGCGATCGACCGCGCATTGGAATCCGACCCGGCAATGGATCTTGGACGAATTTCGGAAATCATCAAGCACACCGCCTATAAAGTCACCCGAGTAGGTGAACTGATTGGAAGAGAAGTGGCCGAATGCCTGAATATCCGGTTTGGTGTCGTGGATCTTTCCCTTGCGCCAACGCCAACTGTTGGAGACAGCGTCGGTGAAATCTTCCAGAGCCTGGGTCTGAAGAGTATCGGTGTGCCCGGAACGACAGCGGCACTGGCGATGTTAAACGATGCGGTAAAAAAAGGTGGTGCATTTGCCAGTTCAAATGTCGGAGGCTTAAGCGGCGCTTTTATTCCGGTATGCGAAGACCTCAATATCGCTGAATCCGCACGTCTGGGATACCTGACACTCGAAAAACTGGAAGCCATGACCTGCGTCTGCTCTGTGGGGCTTGATATGGTAGCCATACCCGGGGATACAACAGCAGATACCATAGCGGCTATCACAGCAGACGAAATGGCTATCGGGGTTATCAACAGAAAAACCACTGCCACCCGATTGATACCGGTTCCAGGGAAAAAAGCCGGTGACCAGGTATATTTTGGCGGGCTTCTGGGACAGTCCACCATCATGCCGGTTAACAATGCGACAGGTGACAATCGGTTCATCCGCTTAGGCGGTCTGATACCGGCTCCGATTCAGAGTCTCACAAACTAGTGAACCTGCCCGGGAAACAGAAATCTCAATGTGTGCGAAAAATATCATCTTTGTTACGATGCAGCGCCGGCATTTGTGGGCCTTTTCCCGGGCTACACAATCCTTGCGCTCCCGCTCTGTTAAGCAACGAATTTGTATCAACCGGAATGGCCGGATTGACAGATACGCTGCTTACATTTTCCATGGCCTGGCGCCTGTGCCGGCAACTGAATTCAGCCCGGGCGAATCAATAGCAGTATCCCGTTAGATTCGCCCCGCTGTTTCCGGAACCTGTGCGGGGCTATTCACAGGCTGTAAGATGCCGGAGTCCGGATGGATCAGTCCAGCGGCCAGACATTCACCCGGCTTCCGGCCGAAATGAATGTCACGTCTCGTGGCACATCCAAAAACGCATTGGTTTGAACCAGCGTGGATAGTTTTTCAGGCCTGCGCTGATCATTGACAGCATGACCGAGAGCTTCCACCTCAGGATATCCGTCACAGAGGCTGAGCACAGCCGGAATAAGATGCGCTCTTTGTTTATCATAAAAATCATGCTTCAAGGTCGCTTTGATCAAGACTTTATCCCAGTGGTTTTGACCGGCCAGCTTTAATATCACACCTCGCGCAAACAGTTCAAAGGCGATAATCAATGCTCCGGGATTTCCCGGCAAGCCCATGACACAAACCCCGTCAATCATGCCAAAGGCCATGGTTTTTCCCGGTTTTATTTCCGCCTTCCAGAATTTTTCATGGCACATCGTTTGAAATGTTTCCTGAATCATGTCAAAATCACCGTTTGACGTACCTGCACACGTCAGCACCAGATCCACATTCAGAGCAAGCGCCTGGTTGATTTTAAAAGTAAGGAGTTTTTTCGAATCTCTGGCGATACCCAGCCGGAGCGGCTCAGCCCCATAGCGCTGCACCAGTCCTGAAATGACATATGGATTTGAACTCCATATTTTTCCAAAACTCAGCGGAGTTTCCGCTTCCATGACCTCATTGCCGGTCGGAAGTACCGCCACCCGGGGTATCCGATAAACAGGCACACTGGTTTTGCCGACAGATACGAGCATCCCCATATCCTGAGGCCGCAATTGTGTTCCCTGCGCCAGAACTACTTTACCGTATTCAATGTCCGATCCTTCACGCCTGACATTTTCATGAACGGCCACCGGTTTGAACACGGCTATTTCATCCGGGCCAAGCCCCTCCGTATACAGTCTTTCGCTGGTATTCTCAAACGGAACCACGGAATCGGCCCCACCGGGCAGCGCCGCTCCGGTCATAATCCGGGCGGCAGTTCCGGGACCGATGCTTTTTCCAGGCACGTCACCGGCCCGGATATTATCGATCACTTTCACAATAACCGGTTGCCGCTTCGAGGCTGTCATGAGCCCTTCAGAAACAACGGCAAACCCATCCATTGCGGAAAGTGGACAGGCCGGGATGTTCGCGCGTGGCACGATATCCCGGGCCAGAATCCGATTCAGGCATCGGTCAACCGGAACATGTTCGGCTGAAACGGGTTGGATGAGAGATAAAATAAACGCTTGAACGGCATCCGCCGGTATTTGCTTCGATGATAGAACATGATTCAACTTCATATTGTCCATGCGTTTGCCTTAAATTAAAAACGATTGCGACAGGTCTCAGGGCCCTGGCAAAAATGGGGCTTGGTCATAACTGCGGCCATATTTTGCTGTGCGTAGCCTCGGAGTCCCGCCCGTTGCCGGCGTACGACATGGCGCGATCCGGGGAAAAGATGTCGGGGCCATGAAGCGTTAAAAAGCGCAAACTGTTTGAGGCTTGCCGAGTTTTTGCGCTTTAGCTTCATGGGCCCG
>JAQWFD010000044.1 GCA_028704555.1 Desulfobacterales bacterium | reverse complement strand
TGGTAATCTGGCCGGTTCCTTCAAAACGGGCCAGCACCGAGGGTGTTTCCCAGAGCAGGCCAACGGTAGACTTAACCTGCCTAAATATTTTTTCAAGACGTTCAACCAGCTGCATAGCGGTGTCACGGGAAATATCAAAGGCCACTCCGCCCGGTCTGACCAGTCTCCGCCCGAATCGGTTACCGCATATGACAGCGGTCAAATTGAGAAAATCCCCCCGCAGCTTCCCGCAACAGGCGGCTGTCGGCAGATATCCCACATCACCCGCCATCGCCCCCAGGTCTCCGGTATGGTTGGCAATACGTTCCAGCTCGAGCGCTATGCCGCGAAGGGCATGGGCTCTGGGCGGAACACTGACGCCGGACAACGCCTCCATCGCCTGACACCCGGCAGTGGCATGACCGATGGATGTATCGCCTGCCAGCGTTTCCATGAACCCGACGGTCCGCGGATCGGGTCCGCCTATAAGTGCCTGTTCAATGCCCCGGTGCTGATATCCCAGACAAATCTCCATATGATAGACGTGTTCACCGTAGCATTGAAAGCGGAAATGACCCGGTTCAATAATGCCGGCATGGACGGGTCCGACCGCCACCTCATGCATTTCATCGCCCCCGACCTTGATGCCGTCAATCACGCCGGGCAGAATCCAGTCACCGGGCAAATGCTCCCAAATGTCCACCGGGCTGCCATAGGAGTGGTGAAAACGGATCGGTTTCAACCAGGGATGTCCCACGGGCCGGATGCTCCACTGTTCGGCGATTTCACGTTCAAAGCGTTCGGCCTGCGGGCAATCGGGCGTCAATGACGGAAATGCGTCCCCCACAGTACTCGAAATAATATTTATCCGGCTGGTTCCTCCATGGCCGAGAACCGCAAACAAACGCATCTTCTGTCCAACCGGACTGGCAAACAGGCCGAAAATCCGGCTTCCTGCCGACAGGGTATCGATGACGCCTTTTCTGAATGCATGATTATCCACCAGGGGAATCTCACCGATACCCGCACGGATGCAATTACAAACGGTCAAAACGCTATTTTCAATCAATTTTGCCCTCCAACTATATCGGCCGCCCGACTCAGCATCTCACTGAGCATATCCGGCATCCACACCCCCAGCACCAGCAGCAGGGCCAGGGCTCCGGTCACAAGTCCCTTCTCGAAAAAAGTGCTTTGCCCGGAAGAGGCATGGACTGCCGGAGATTCGCCCCAGGCAATGGGAATGGCATGCTTCAATGCGCCTATGAATACCACACTGCTGCCGATCAGAAAAAGCACCATCGCCCAGATCGTATTCGTCTCCAAAGCGGCTTTGACAATCAAAAACTCGCTCATGAACAGCGCAAAAGGTGCAACACCGATCAGCGCGATGAGACTGCCCATAAGTCCTCCACCCCATAAGGGCGCAAGGTGTACGGACCCGGAAATCTCTCTCATGTCATATGTGCCGTAAATCTGGCCTAACCGGCCCGCGCAGAAAAATCCAAGTGATTTGCACACCGAATGATTGAGCGTATGAAACAAGGCAGCAAAGATCCCCGCCGGCCCCAGGCCCAGGCCCAGCGTGATAATGCCCAGATGCTCCACGCTGTGATAGGCCAGAAGCCGCTTCAAATCATGCTGGGAAAGAATAAACGCGGCTGAAATAATAATCGTGCCGATACCGAACAGAACCAGAAGCTCACGGCTGAAATTCGATGCACCTGAAACCTGATCAACCAATGGAATATAGCGCATGATACAGTAAAGCGCGGCATTGAGCATAAATCCCGAAAAAATGGCCGATACCGGAGCCGGGGCCTGACTGTGGGCATCGGGAAGCCATGTATGCATGGGTGCCAGACCTGCCTTTGTCCCGTATCCTACGAGGATAAACACAAAGCCTGCTTTTACCAGCGCCGGATTCAGTCCGCCGGCGACTGTCACCAGCTTTGTCCACAACAGGGCCTCCCCCAGTTGGATCTCAAGCGTATGCGCCGAAGCGGCTACCAGCAGGGTGCCCATGAACGCAAAAGCGATTCCGACCGAACAGATGATCAGGTACTTCCACATGGCTTCCACAGCCGTTTTATTGGAATATACGCAAATCAGAAATGCGGTCACCAGTGTGGTCGTCTCCATTCCGACCCACATCAGTCCCAGATTGTTGGAAACCAGCACCAGGCTCATGGCTGCCAGAGACGCAAACCACAGGCTTGCGTATCGCCTGGCCAGACGGGTCGTAAACACGCCCTCGTCTATTTTTTCATCAAAATAATGACACCCGTAAACGGTACTCATGCAGAATACCAGCATCATGACCAGAAGGTGAAACGCAGACAGCGAATCAATATAAAACCATTGCCCGATCGAAGACAGGGTTCCGTTATAAAACGTATACCCGGCCGCTGCCAGAACCAGAGCCGTCTCCGCAAAAACACCCGCACACATGAACGATAATATGCTTCGTGGCGATCGGAAGATCCGGCAAATCCCGGCAAACGCCACCGGAACAGCCAGGATGATCCAGAGTAAATGCCCGGTATTATCCATATTTAGTTACCAGTTATCTGTTATGTTAATAGTTATCTGTTAAGAGAAAAGAGGAAAATTCGGCGCTTTTTTTTAACTCAGTCCTCAGCACTCATTCCTCAGTCCTTTTTTACCCCTTCAAATTGTCCAGCTTATTCACATCGATGTGATCAAACTCACGGTTGATGTGGTAGGTGGCGATGCCCATGATAAAGACGGCTACCAGGGCATCGAGCAGGACGCCCATCTCCACGATGGCCGGAACTTTATTCAACACGACGGAGCCGAACGCGTAAATCCCGTTTTCCAGAACCAGATATCCCATGACCATGCTCAGGGCCTTTTTCCGCGTGGTCAGCAGAAACAGGCCGGCCAGAATGAAAAACAACGACAACGGGATGACATCGGCAACTGCACCCTGAACCGGAAAATGAAGGTTGGTGCCGATATACAGGGAAGCCACCAGCCCCAGCAAGCCGATGAACAGAGAAGGAACATAGCCGACAAACGGTTCAACCTCCCGACGGATACCGGCCTGACGCAGGGCCCGGAACAACAGCCAGGGAAATATCATCCCTTTGAGTATCAGGGCACCGGCCGATACCACCGTCGTTCGAAGGGCAAGCTCCGGCCAGTCGATCATCAGTGGCAATATACCCAGCAGGATTCCCTGTATGGCAACCGTCCGGATACAGACGGCCAGACGGCTTGAGCCCAGCATTACGAAGTTGGTCAGGATCAGCAGCAAAATCAGCAACTCAATCCAGTTGTTCATGGTTCACCTCAATTCCAGAATAAAAGCCAGCACGGAGAAAATCCCGGCCGCCACCAGCAGTTGGGGCACCCGAAGCAGTCTGAGCCGTGCCATGGAAAACTCGATCAGCGCCACTGAAATGCCCAGTCCGGCCAGCAAAACGGCTGTGAATATTATCTGATTCACCCACACGCTGCCGACATTCACCGGCACGATGATGCCAATCAGCAACTGACCGAGAATCCACATCTTCAGGACGGCGCCATAAGTAATACAGGCAAAATCAAATCCCCCGTGATCCAGAACCATGACCTCATGGATCATGGTCAATTCCAGATGAGTGGTGGGGTCATCGACCGGAATACGCGCATTTTCAGCCAGAAATACGATAAACATCGCGATAAACACCAGCAGGATTCCCGGCGATGTCAGCGCCCAGGTACTGGTGGACAGCACCTGATACATTCCGGACAGGGAATTGCTTCCCGTCTGCCGGGCAACAGCGGTCAGCGCCAGCAGCAACGCCGGTTCAGCCAGCGCAGAGAAGTAGGCCTCCCGGCTGGATCCCATGCCCTCGAAACTCGATCCCGTATCCAGAGCGGCAATGATGGTGAAAAAGCGGCCGAGTCCCAGCAGATACGCCAGCAGAATAAAATCACAGGGAAAGGAGACCACCGAAGGCGCATTGCCCATCGGCGTTATCATGGCCGCCATAACAACCGCTCCCAGACTGACCAGCGGACCGGCCCGAAATACCCAGGTCGTCGTACGGCTGTATACCGCACCTTTATGCATCAGCTTCCAGAGGTCAAAATAGGGCTGGAGCCAGGGCGCCCCCCGGCGGCCGGACAAAAATGCCTTGATACGGTTGATAACGCCCGGAAGAAGCGGCGCCAGAATTATCGCCGGAATCACCGGCCAAACGGCTGAATGAGACATAATCATCATCTCACTTTCCATATCAGAAGAACAATCAAAGTGATTACAATATAAGCGATATACAGCTGGACCCGTCCCTGCTGAATCCACCGCAATCCGGACAATAACCGTTCGGTCCCGTTAAACAGCGGGGCGTAGAATTTCGTTTCAAACACATCCGGGGTCTCGGTCGCCAGAGAAACATTCTGCGGAAACAGTCCCTCCGGCGGGGACACTGCATTCCGGGTCTGTAACACCCCACGGAAAAAAACTGTCACCGGTTGAACAAAAGACGAAGCCGTATACTGCATCCGCGGCGTGGGGCGGATATATCCGCAGTCCCAGGTCACCCCTTCGCGCACAGGGTGTTTTGACATCAGTCTCTTGCGAAGGCATATCAGGCAAAGCAAAGCAAAAATCAAACCGGCAAAGGCCCATGTTACCGTTCCCAGAGAATCTGCTGCTTCGATAAGTCCGGCCGGTATTGTATCCGCTGGCCGGTGCATGAGAATATTCAGAACCGGCGCCATCGCTTTTAAAATCCAGGCACCGAAAAGCCCGCAAAGCAGACACAACCCGGACAAGATCAACATGGGCACCCTCATGGTCAGCGGGGCTTCACGGGCGGACGTGGCCTGCCCGCTGCGTTCTGACCCCAGAAAAACAATACTGAATGCCTTGGTAAAACATATTGCGGCAAGTCCGCCGATCAGCGCAAGACCGGCAACCACCAGCGGCATACACCCCACCCGTGAGCCGTCCAGCAACAGACTGCCGTAAATCGATCCCCGGTAAATAAGAAATTCACTGACAAACCCGTTCAGAGGCGGTAATGCGCATATGGCTACCGCACCGACCAGAAATGTCAGTCCGGTCACCGGCATCCGCTTGAGAAGGCCGCCCATGTGTTCAATCTCCAGCGTTCCCACGGCGTGTTGAACAGATCCGGCGCCAAGAAAAAGCAGGCTCTTAAAAAGCGAGTGGTTCAGGACATGAAACAGGGCCCCGCCTCCTCCCAGAACAACCAGTACGGGAATATCCCAGGTCAGTCCCAGCATCCCGACTCCCATTCCAAGGGCGATGATCCCGATATTTTCAACACTGTGATACGCCAGCAGCCGTTTTAAGTCATGCTGAGCCAGGGCGAACATTACCCCGACAATTCCAGAGACCAGGCCGATGCCGATAAAGCTATATCCCCACCAGGCCGGCAATGTCTTCAGCAGAATCAGCGTCCTGAACAGGCCGTAAATCCCCATTTTAATCATCACCCCGGACATGAGTGCCGATACATGGCTCGGCGCGGCCGGATGGGCTTCGGGCAGCCAGACATGAAAGGGTATGAATCCTGCTTTGGAGCCGAATCCGACAACGGCCAGCAAAAACAGCAGGCTCGGGTGAGCGTATCCGGCCGGGTTGAAATGGTCAAAATCCATACTTCCGGAATCCATGCCCATCAGCAGAAAAAACACCAGCAGAAAAACCGCGCCCAGATGTGTTGCCACCAGATATACCCAGCCCGCATGACGGACTTTTGATTTGTCGCTGAGAAATGTGACCAGGAAAAAAGGCGCCAGAGACATGACTTCCCAGGATATCAGAAACAACAATCCGTTTCTGGCCACTGTCACCATGACCATACCGGCTGCCAGTATATTGAAAAAAAACCAGTGCACCCCGAGTGAATGCGTCTGTCGATAATGCTGAAGATAGCCTGAACCGTAAATGGCGGTCAGGGCAGATACCACAAAAACAGGAATCAAAAAAAACGCGGACAGCGGATCGATTTCCACGAAAAAAGATCCCCCGGGGAAATGCCACGGCAGATGAAGCGACAGCCGGGACCCGTTTAAAAGAACGGTAACCGACGGGACCAGACCGACGAGACTGCCGATACACAGGCCACCGACCCCCAGTGCGGTCGACAGGCGGGCGGACCGGCTGGTCACCAGAGCGGCAAGCCCGCCTGCCGCGATAATGATTACACCTGAAAGCAGAACGATCATAAGACGCTATTTATCCTCACCTTTTTCGATGTTACTGTTTTCCAGACCATTTTCAATACGGCGAACCTCGCCTAAAATATCTTCCCGAACCGCCTGACGCCGGATGACATCAAGAAACCGGTCCTGCCTGAGAGCAAAACTCAGCCGGGACAGCATGTGAAGATGCCCACGGATCGTGGGACTTACCAGCGTAAACAGCGCATGAACCGGTTTTCCGTCAATTGCCCCGAATTCGATCGGCGTTTCGAGAAAACACAGGGTCATACTGGGACGGGGGACATGAAGCACGACAGGATTTCTCACGTGCGGAATCGCGATACCGTCTCCAATGCTGGTTGAACCCAGCTCTTCCCGGGCCAGAAGCACCTGCAGGAGAAACTCCCGATCCACTTCATCCGGAAGCCGCATATGCTCTACCACGGCGCGAAGGACACGTTCCTTGTCACAGCCTTCAATACGGTAATAAATGCCTCCGGCCTGGAGGGCTTCTTCAATCGTCGGCATTGGGTCGGTCGTGCCATCCGGCTCACGAAAAATATCGGGCGATACATTCAGTTTGCCTGCGGTTGCCCATTCCAGCAGTTCGGTCCGGTTAAACCGATACTGCTCGTTAAGCTTAAATGCAGGCAATTTACCCTGCTTTATCCACCGGTAAATGGATTTTTCAGACACATTCAACAGACGTGCCGCGTCCTTGACGGTTATCTCCATAAATTTCTCCTATTCTCATTAACGCCTGTTTTTGACAAGCCTGCTCATATAGCTTGCGGTGTCCATAAATGTCAATAGAAAAAAGGGCTGAGGGCAGAAGACAGAGGCCAGAGGGCCGAGCCTTTTAACTCAGTCCTCAGCACTCAGTCCTATTCCCTTTCCCCTTTAACCCCTTTCCTGTCCAAACCCGCTTGCATCCCGAAATAAAACAGTTTATGGTGTAGGATGAATGAAACGCCTTGCACCCATCTTGAACACTTGGCCACGATTTTGGACAGTGTGGCCGACGGTGTATTTACCGTTAACCGGGATATGCAAATTACCTGGTTTAACCGGGCGGCTGAGGAAATCACCGGTTTTACCAGAGATGAGGCAATTGGCCAGCGATGCTGCGAAATTTTCCGGACGAATATCTGCTTTACGGACTGCCCGCTGAAGGAAGCCCTGAAAACCGGACAGAATGTGACCAATCGGGAAGTGGATGTCCTGGACCGGCACAACCGGGAAATCCCCATTTCCGTCAGTGCTTCTGTTTTGAGGGATCCGGATGGAAACCCTGTCGGCGGGGTTGAAACGTTTCGGGACCTGTCCCAGCTTCATGCGCTGGCACAGGAAGTCAAAGCAAAATACACCTTCCATAACCTGACAAGCCGGAACCCTGTCATGCAACGGCTGTTTGACATTCTTCCGGATGTGGCGGCCAGTGACGTTACCGTCCTGTTTCAGGGAGACAGCGGCACGGGAAAAGAACTTTTTACCCGGGCCATTCACGATCTGAGTCCCAGACAACACAAACCTCTGGTCATCATCAACTGCGGGGCGCTTCCGGAGCCGCTCCTGGAAGCCGAAATATTCGGAGCCAAACGCGGCGCCTATACCGGATCTGTCGAGGACCGTCCGGGACGTCTTGAACAGGCCGAAGGTGGCACCCTGTTTCTCGATGAAATCGGCGACCTTCCCCTGCCCCTGCAGGTCAAGCTGCTCAGGGTCATCGAAAACCATGAATATCAACCGCTTGGCGCAAAACGTCCGAGACGGGCCGATGTCCGATTTTTAGCGGCTACTCACCGGGATCTCGAACAGATGGTCAGCGAAGGCAGCTTCCGCCGGGATCTGTTTTTCCGAATCAATGTCATTACGTTAAAAATTCCGCCGTTAGTTGACCGTCCCGAAGATATTCCCCTTCTTCTTGACATGGCGCTGGAACGATACACCAGCAAGTACGCCAAAAAAATCAGAGGGTTTTCTTCAGAGGCGATGGCTTATCTGCTCAGCCATTCCTATCCGGGAAATATCAGAGAACTGCTTAATATGGTTGAACGTGCGGTTATCCTCTGCCGCGGCAATATCATGGGAATCGAAGATTTGCCATCGACCCGCCCCACATCGCCGCCCCCTGCGATAACGGTCGGCCGGCAGCGACCGTCCAAAGCTCAATTGCAGGACATCCTCCGTAAGTATGACGATAACCGCTCCCGGGCCGCTGCCGCCCTGGGAATTAACCGGACAACATTGTGGCGATGGATAAAAGACCTCGATATAACTTAATTTTCAATTGTTTTCTGTTGCATAGTGTTGCTTAATGAAACACAACTGCAACATGCATACTTTTTATCTTTAATTTAAATATGTTAATTTAATAATTCCCTTAAACTTGATGCATTTGCAACAATCAGTTTTTCCCTGCTTTCCTGCCCATTCTGCCGAAACCATTCAGCCATCTGTCTGAAATAACAGCCTTGTTTTAATTTTTTATTTATTTATAATTCATTGGCACAGATTTTGAAGTATAGTCAGATATGAAACAGGAACATACCACTGATCTGATTCGGATTGCCATCCCCTGCTACGAAACTCGTGTGATGCCACGGTTCGGGCAGGCGCGGGAATTTTATTTCGTAACGGCAGACACAACAACCGCCCGCATATTGGAATCAAAAAAATACAGGTCGGATCACGCCTCCCCTCTGCACACGATTGGCTGGCTCAAGGCTAATCATATTGAATGCGTGCTGTGCGGCGGCATCCATAATCGGTTTGAGGAAGCCCTGACAGCAGATGGGATCCGGGTGTACTGGGGGTATATAGGCGAAGTTGAGGATGTACTGATCAAATGGTTGAATGAAGACCAGTACACCAGACCACAAAGTTCATCCTTTGTCTGCTGCTGCATTTCCAGAAACAGCGGACAACCAATCCACTATATGAGTAATTCTTATAAAGGAGTCAAAAAAAATGAAAATTATCATCAGCTCAGAGGGAAACACCCCGGAAAGCAAGATTAATTCACGTTTCAGCAGAGCGCCCTGGTTTATGGTGTATGACAGTGACACGAAGACCTGGGAAGCCTTTGATAATTCATCTGGAGTCAATACGGCACAAGGGGCCGGAATCCAGGCAGCTCAAACCGTCTCGGATTTAAACGTAAAAGTGGTAATTTCAGGTATGATGGGACCTAAGGCGTACCGTGCGCTTGCTGCTGCCCATGTGGATGTGTATCTCAGTTCATCCGGAACCGTCCAGAATGTACTTGATGATTTCAATGCTGGAAAGCTTAAAAAAGCATCTGCAAACGATGCGGCCGGTATATAAGGGTATAAACTCTGGCGCCTGGCAACAACAGAAATAAAAGAGGCAGGGTTCAATAGTATTGCATTCAGGGTAACATTTTTTATAAAAAGCAGGCTTAATTAATCAATATTTTAACTTATCAGTGTAAGGTTTTATCTTAAAAACTGTTACCCTGCTTTGAACCAGGCAAAAAAAAGACAGGATTTATAATGCCAAACAATCTAAAACATACAGGAAACAAGCTGAAGATAGCTGTGGCCAGCGGAAAAGGCGGAACCGGCAAAACCACGGTATCAGCAAACCTTGCCTGGGCTGCCAGCGCCAGGGGGTTGGCCGTTGCCTACCTTGACTGTGATGTAGAAGAGCCCAATGGGCATATCTTTTTAAAACCAGTCATCGAACAAAGCCGTCCTGCAGGACATTTGATCCCCAAAATCGATTCGGTTCTTTGTACCGGATGTGGTCAGTGCGCAAAAATTTGTCAATTTAATGCCCTGCTGTGTCTGGGCCAGGAGGTCCTGGTCAGTCCGGAATTGTGTCATTCGTGCGGTGGATGCATTCGGGTATGTCCGGAAAAGGCCATCAGCGAAGTCTCGCGGGAAATAGGCCGTCTGGACATCGGTCATTCCGGAAAAATACGGTTTGTCCAGGGTGTTCTCAATGTCGGTGAAGTGATGAGCCCTCCGGTAATCAAAGCGGTAAAAGAGGAAGGTGCCGATACCGATCTTATAATCATTGACGCCCCCCCCGGAACGTCCTGCCCGGTCATTGAAACCATCCGGGATTGTGACAAGGTTATACTGGTTACGGATGCGACTCCGTTTGGCCTCCATGACCTCACACTCGCCGTTGAGGTGGTACGGGTAATGAACCTTCCGTTTGCCGTGGTAATCAACCGCTGCGATATTGGAAATAACCAGGTATTGTCCTGGTGTAAAGCGGAACATATCCCCGTTATAGCGGAAATCCCCGACGATCGCCGAATCGCAGAAGCCTACTCCAGAGGAGAGATGATCGCGAGGGCATTGCCGGAATACCAATCCACCTTTACGGATTTGCTCAATAAAATCCTGACCGATTTTCCGGATACAGAAAGGCACACCTCATGAAAGAACTTGTCGTGATCAGCGGAAAGGGAGGAACGGGAAAAACCTCCGTGACAGCAGCATTTGCAGCGCTGGCGTCGCATTGCGTTCTGGCCGACTGCGATGTGGATGCCGCCGACCTGCACCTGATTCTCAATCCCAGAGTAATTCACCGGCGAGATTTTTCCGGCGGAAAACGTGCAAAAATAATCCAGAACGAATGCACTGCGTGCGGACTGTGCCAAAGCATCTGCCGGTTTGATGCGATCCAAATTCATAATGAAGGCACAGATGCGCCCATATTTACCGTTGACCCCATTGCTTGCGAAGGCTGCGGGGTTTGCGCTCATTTCTGCCCCAGCAAAGCGATTGATTTTTCTCCCGCGACAAACGGCCAATGGTTCATTTCCGATACCCGATTCGGCCCCATGGTTCACGCCAAATTAGGAATTGCCGAAGAAAATTCCGGAAAGCTGGTTGCGCTGGTGCGTTCCGAGGCCAAAAAAATTTCTGAACAACGGTTTATCGATTTTATTCTGGTAGACGGCCCTCCGGGAATAGGATGTCCGGTCATTGCCTCCATTTCCGGCGCAGGACTGGTTCTGGCCGTTACCGAACCAACCTTGAGCGGGCTGCATGATCTGAATCGAATCATCAAATTAGCGCATCACTTCCAAATCCCCATAATGGCTTGCGTTAACAAATGGGATATAAACGAGCAGCTGACTATGGAGATTGAAAAACAGGCACGCAGTCAGGATGTAAGGGTTTGTCAAAGAATAAGATACGACCCTGCCGTCACCCAGGCGCAACTTGAGACCCGATCGGTTGTCGAATTTGGAAACAGCCCTGCCGCAGAGGATATCAAAAGTTTATGGCACACCGTTTCCGAACGGATGAATGAGCTGTAAAAAATTAAAAACCATACAGAATAAGGAGCAACACGGCTATGAAAATTGCCATCCCAATGACACAAGGCGTATTATGCATGCATTTCGGGCATTGCGAAGATTTTGTTCTGCTGGATGTGGATGCGGAAAAAAAGGAAATTATCAGCAAGTCGGTTGTTAAACCCCCAGCCCATGAGCCCGGGGTTCTACCCCGCTGGCTCGGTGAACTCGGAGCCAACCTGATCATCGCAGGCGGCATGGGAATCAGGGCACAGCAGCTGTTTAACCAGAACAACATCTCCGTAATCGTCGGTGCGGCCGGTGAGACGCCCGAAAACCTTGCGTTGCAATATTTAAACGGAACCCTGGTAAGCGGCGATAACTGCTGCGACCATTAAACATTAAAAGACCGGGACACCTGATTCGATTACCCCCCGACCCGGATATTTCATCCATCCGTTTAATATACTGGAAAACGGATTTGAAATATCCGGGCTACCCGGATTCAGTCGCGAGTTTCTCTGTACCCTGTACCCAATCCACCAGCCACCCGCTTTTCCTAATCCAACCCGCCGTTTTTATTATAACTGCCTGATCCATACTGCTTACGCCATACTACCAGGCCTCTGCCCCGCCCTTAACCATTTGACACCGGCTACCGATTATAGTAATCCTCCTTATCAATTGAAGCTGAACTGCTTTGATTTTACAATCTGCTTAGGTAAAGAATAAATCACAGCGTCTTACGGAATTTATTCTTTTCGAAGCCCTTACTCACCCATATGACATCTTCAGCCGCTATATTTGTGGCTGAGTCCGGAAATTTAAAATTTTGCATAAAATAAGGAAATCATACCTGTGAAGATTGTGATCGTTGGCGCCGGTGAGGTGGGGTTTCATACCGCACACCAGCTGTCGCTCGAAAATAAGGATGTGGTCGTTATTGACAGCGATCCGAAGGCCATTCGAAATGTATCCGAAAATATTGACGTCCAGACCATTACCGGATCAGGCAGCAGTCCCGTGGTGCTTCATGAGGCAGGCATCCGGAACGCGGATATCCTGCTTGCGGTAACCGACAGAGATGAAGCGAATCTGGCGTCATGCCTGGTGGCAAATATCATTGCTCCAGATATCAAAAAATTCGCCCGGCTGCGCGATGGCGATTTTGACTCATTTTGTCAACGATTCCACGATAACGCGCCCTTTATTGATAAGATTATCAATCCGGAAATCGAGGTTATCCGAACCATAGAAAAACTCATGAAAGTACCCGGCGCCGTGGATGTGGGAGAATTTTCCGACGGACGCATTCAATTTATCGGAATCAATATCGATGAGGATTCCCCGGTCGCCGGAATCCGGCTTTCCGACATTTCCGTCCGTACAAAAAAGCATTCACCGCTGATCGCAGCAATCATCCGAAATGAAAAGCTCATTATCCCGAATGGCCGTGACCGGATACTGCCAAAGGATGTGGTGTATTTTATCAGCGAAGAAACCCGGCTGCTTGAAACACTGAAGGTGTTCAACCAGGAGACAGAACCCATTCGCCGGGCATTGATCGTGGGGGCGGGTCGTATCGGCCTGAGGCTGGCCAGACTGCTCGAAAAAAAAGGCATTTCTACCAAAATCGTTGAAAAAGACCCGGTTCGCTGTGCCGCAATTGCCGATGAGCTCAACAAGACCATTGTGCTTCAGGGAGACGGGACCGATCAGCGACTGCTGGATGAGGAAAACATCCAGGATATCGACATGGTTATCAGCCTGACCGGTGATGACCAGACCAACATCCTGGCGTCCCTGCTGGCAAAAAGCCTCGGCGCCAAAAAAACGATCACCAAGCTGACCAAGTTCAGTTACTTCCCCCTGATGACGGCCATCGGTATCGATCAGGTCGTCAGCCCCAGGCTGTCCGCCATCAATACGATCCTGCAGCACATCCGTCGGGGCAAGGTACTGTCGGCCATTATGATCAAGGGTGAACAGGCCGAAGCCATCGAAGCGGTCGCCATCGAATCGTCAGGAATCGTCGGCAAACCCCTGAAGCATATTCACTTTCCCAAAAGAGCCCTTATTACCGGAATCATCCGAAATGACCGCATCATCATTCCCTCCGGCGAGAGCATCATCGAACCCAATGACCGGGTCATCATCTTTGCCGAAAAGCAGGCCATACCGGATATCGAAAACAAACTCACTATAAAATTAGAGCGGATTTAAATGCGTTGGCGATATATTCTCAAAACAGTTGGTATCCTGACTTTTTTCCTCGGACTGACCCTGCTGCTCCCCATTGTGACGAGTCTTTATTACGGGGACCCGAGCCTGCCGGCACTGCTGAAGTCCATGTCCATCACCATTGGTGCCGGCCTTTTATTATACGGGTTTTTCAGAAATGCCGGGACAGAATTTATCAGCCAGCGGGAAGGCATTGCCATCGTGGCCGTGGGATGGATATCCGTAGGATTGTTTGGCGCCCTCCCCTTTTTCCTTTCCGAGGAGATCCCCGGGTTTACCGATGCGTTTTTTGAATCGGTATCCGGTTTTACGACTACCGGATCTTCGGTGTTAATGCAGATCGAATCCGTCTCCAGATCCGTGCTGATGTGGCGAAGCTTCATTCAGTGGCTGGGCGGAATGGGAATCATCGTGCTGTCCATTGCCATCCTACCCTTCATCGGAATCGGCGGCATGCAGCTGTACAAGGCCGAAGTTCCCAGCCCCGTGCCAGACAAACTCAAGCCCCGCATCCGGGATACCGCGATCATTCTCTGGAAAGTCTATGCCCTGCTTTCCCTGCTGCAGCTGATTCTGCTCATGGCAGGGGGAATGGATTTTTATAATGCCCTGAACCATACGTTCACCACCATGCCCACCGGCGGATTTTCGACCAAAAACGCTTCCGTCGCCTATTTCGACAGCATCTATATCGACATGGTTATCGTGCTTTTCATGATCCTTGCCGGAATCAATTTTTCCCTTCATTATCAGTTTCTGACCGGACGCCCCCTGGCATTCTGGAAAAATTCCGAATGCCGGTTTTTTCTGGTATCGGTTCTGACCCTGACCCTTATCGTCAGTGTCAATATATACGGTCCGGTTTATGACAAAATCGGTGACGCGCTGCGGTACGGGGTTTTTCAGGTGGTTTCCATTTTAACCACCACGGGCTATGCCACTGCCGATTACGAAAAATGGCCGGCCATGTCCCAGCTCATTCTGCTGCTGTGCATGTTCGTCGGCGCATCGGCCGGCTCCACCGGAGGCGGCATGAAATGCCTTCGGATCATGCTCTGTTTCAAATACTGCTACCGGGAACTGTTTTACATGATTCATCCCCATGCGGTTGCCCATGTAAAAATCGGCAGAAAAACCGTGCCCGACGATATCATGAGAAGCGTCATCGGATTTCTGGCGCTGTACACGGCGCTGTTTGCATTCTCGACCGTACTGCTTGCCGGCATGGGGGTGGATTTCATCACATCCATCGGAGCAGTTGCAGCATCCCTCGGCAACATCGGACCGGGTTTCGGTCTCGTGGGCCCGATCGACAACTACGCACTGATCCCAGATATGGGAAAATGGCTTCTGATCTGGTGCATGCTGCTGGGCAGGCTGGAAATCTATACGGTCATCATATTTCTGGTTCCCGAATTCTGGAAAAAATAATGGCGGCTGATAGCTGCTGGCTATCGTCTGCCCGTTACCGTGACATTATAATTCTTTTATCCTGCCCGGATTTTATGATAGCATGAAACATCACGCGGTTTCACATCTTCACCAAATCCGGAACACAGGTGAACTTAACGCGCTAACGCGCGGACTAAGGCCCGCTGTCGCTTGAGGACCACTTCGTTTGAGGAGCGCTTCGCTTGAGGCAAAAGATAAGAAACAAGAAGCTTTTATCTTACTAACATCCTCAAACAAGAGCGCAAAGCTCCTACCCCTCAGGCACTCAGTCCTTTTTTTCAGACTCGCTCACAACTTCGTCCATAGTTCCGGAGCACGCGTCAACTTGGCCGAAGTTATGATCAAACACTCAATCAAAAAAATGAAAATTCCCATACTATCGAGTTATAGATACCGATTATGCAGCTTCAACCACCGGCCTTAAGCGTTCACCCCAGCGTTGCAAAAATTTTGTTTAAGCAACGTCAGGGGGTTATTTTTCATCATTTTGGAGCCAGTGACCATGGGGTATAAATTTCTGGATCATACCGGGGATATCGGTATGATCGTTTGGGCGGATGATCTGAAAACACTTTACGCCCAGGCGGCCACGGCGCTGTTCGATATCATTACGGACATCGACCGGGTTGAACAGACAGAAGAACGCCAGATCACGGTTGATGGCGCAGGTAACGAAGAACTGCTGGTCGCCTGGCTCAATGAACTGCTGTATCTTCACGAAGTCGAACGGCTTCTGTTTCACGATTTCACCATCACAACACTCGGGGAAAAGTCCCTCAGGGGTACCGTCAGGGGGGAAGCATTCCGCGACGATTACCATATCATCAAAACAACCATCAAGGCCGCGACCTATCACCAGCTTCAAGTACGGAATGAAAACGGCAGGTGGTGGGCCAAAGTCATCCTGGACCTGTGAACGCCCTGCGGGCGGACAGAGGACCGCTATCGCTTGAGGAGCACTTCGTTTGAGGCAAAAGATAAAAAGCAAAGCACTTTTTTTCTTATAAAATTCTCCAGGGCTCGATCAAAAAATGGAAATTCCTATCCTATTCAATTGCACCGAGATCCTGAAGGAGTGGACATCATGAAAGAAGATTTTCCCGTAAGGGTTGAAAAGGTAGACGACTACCGGTGGCGTATCCCCAGAGAAGGAAAAATGCGCACTGACGGCATGATCTATGTCGACGAAAAAATGATGGATCAGATCCGGAAAGAAGAAAGCCTGCAGCAGGTGAAAAATGTGGCCCATCTGCCGGGTATCGTGGGAAACTCCCTGGCCATGCCGGACATCCACTGGGGATATGGCTTTCCCATCGGCGGAGTGGCGGCCTTTGATATGGACGAGGGCATCGTATCTCCGGGCGGTGTGGGTTACGATATCAATTGAGGGGTCCGGCTGCTGCGCTCCGGTCTGGAGCGATCCGACATAGAACCGAAAATCAAAGATATCGTCGATGCCCTGTTTTCCAATATTCCCTCCGGAATCGGGTCCCGCCGGAAGGATTTCAAACTCAATGCGGCTCATTATAAGAAAGTTTTGACACAAGGCGCTGCATGGGCCATCCGGGAAGGATTCGGGCTCCTTGAGGACCTGGACTATATCGAAGAAAACGGCTGCATTGCCGGCGCCGACCCGGAGCTGATATCACAGAAGGCCTATGAACGGGGCAAAGACCAGCTCGGAACCCTGGGATCAGGCAATCACTTTGTCGAGGTGGGATATGTGGCCGAGATTTATGATGAAGCGATAGCATCCGCTCTGGGTCTGAAACGCAACCAGGTGACGGTAATTATCCATACCGGTTCGCGGGGCTTCGGACATCAGGTCTGCGATGATTATATCCGGGTCATGCTCCGGGCAGCCGAAAAATACGGCATTGAGCTGCCCGACAAGCAGTTGTGCTGTGCGCCGATCCGTTCAGATGAAGGCAGACGATACCTGGCCGCCATGGCCTGTGCCGCAAACTTCGCCTTCACCAACCGGCAGCTGATCACCCACTGGGTCAGGGACACCTTCGAAAGGGTCTTAGACATGGGTCCGGCCGCACTGCACCTGGATCTGATTTATGACGTATGCCATAATATCGCCAAAATGGAATCCCACGTTGTTAACGGCAAAAACCAAACCGTCTGCGTGCACCGGAAAGGTGCCACCCGTGCATTTCCCCCCGGCCACCCCAAGGTCCCTGCCGCCTACCAGAACACCGGCCAGCCCGTCCTGATTCCCGGCGACATGGAACGCTGCTCCTATGTGCTGGTGGGAACTCAGGGGGCCATGGACGAAACCTTCGGCAGCACCTGCCATGGAGCCGGAAGAGTAATGAGCCGGCACCAGGCCAAAAAAAGAGCAAAGGGAAGAGCCATCGCCAGAGAAATGGAAAATCGGGGAATTTACGTAAGAAACGCCAGCCTCGGCACCCTGGCAGAAGAAATCGCCGATGCCTACAAAGATGTCAGTGACGTGGTAAACGTAGCGCACGGCGCCGGCATCAGCAAAAAAGTCGCCAAACTGGTTCCGATGGGTGTCATCAAGGGATAAAAACAAGACGTCAGGAAAGTGAACGGCTTTGAAAGAGGCTCTCCGTGTCATAGCACAGATGTATAACAAACGACCTGCTGTTTACTGCATAGGGGTTGCAGCGCTTGTTCTGGTGATTGATTACATCACAGGCAAATCTGTTCAATTTCCGATACTTTACATTCTTCCAGCGGCAATGGCAGCATGGAGCAATCAAAACGCCACCGCATATGCATTAGCCATATTGCTTCCTCTGGCAAGGCTCGCTTTTTACTTTCCATGGCATGAAACCCAGTCGCTTCACATGGCTGCCGCCAATTCCCTGATCAGAATACTGGCTTTGATTGTCTATGTATATCTGTTCAGCAGAACCTCTTATCAGACAAGCGAGTTGAAAAAAGAGGTAACCGCATTGGAAGGCATTTTGCCCATCTGCGCCTCCTGCAAGAGAATTCGAAATGAGCACGGGGAGTATGAACCCATCGAAACATATGTCACCCGGCACTCGGAAGCATCATTCAGCCATGGCATCTGTCCGGAGTGCTCAAAAAAACTGTATCCTGAACTGTTCGAGGGCTGATTTTAAAATCAGCGGCCGGGTTTTGAGAACTGGAGGAAAGGAATAAGTGCGTTTAACTTTTTAACAGATTCATAATCAAAATCATCCCAACATAAACAATTCCCCCCTTGAGGGGGACAAGGGGTGTGTAACTCCCTGGACATATCCACATGATCCCTCTTCCGAAATTTTTCGGGAGGGGGTTTTTTTTTAAAGATAGGAAGAAATTTACGCAAAATTCCTTTTGTAAATCAACAGGCATGACGCTGGCGTTTACCGAAATATTGATCTTTTTTGAGCAAGGGGGGCAAAAGCAAACTCATGTCAGTGACGACTGTTCTTTGTTTCGGTAACTCCTCTTCATCCCATTAATGATTCGTTTTATCTCCTTTACCAGCCAGTCCGGTTTTATTAATCGCGCATCTTCACCGAAAGAAAGCAGCCAGGCCGTTAACTCCGGTTCAGATGCGGCGGTGAAGGTCAGAATAATCGTATCCTCATCCTTTTTCGTAATCTTCTGATCGGGGCTCCAGATCCGTTCTGCTACATAGCAGGCCGACCAGCCCGCAAATTCGACTTCCACCGTGAACGGTTTCTCCTTCACAACGCCGAAATGGCTGTTGAAGCTCTTTTCAAAATCGAAATTCTCCGGAGGCTCAAAGGCACGGTCCGTCAACTCAACGTCTTTCATCCGATGCACAGCCAGAAGGGGATCGAATTTCGGGGATCGGTAGCGCTCGCCGGGCGTCCGGGCCAGTTG
Organism: Desulfobacterales bacterium; assembly: GCA_028704555.1. Lineage (NCBI taxonomy): Bacteria > Pseudomonadati > Thermodesulfobacteriota > Desulfobacteria > Desulfobacterales > Desulfobacterales bacterium. Next base: position 9,329 of record JAQWFD010000044.1, on the reverse strand, counting down.
GGCATGAAGATAGATGGTATCACGTTGGGAAAACAGTTTCAGGGGTTTGATAAAAAAAATCTTGGCCGCTTTCCCCGTAATGGCCTGGTAGGTAAGGCGGCAGACCGCCTTTTTATCCATGGCTTCAATGAGAGTACGAATCATCCGGTGCTGGGGCGCATAGTCGATGGTTCCCGGTCGGAAGGCGGCAAAGTGGGAGGCAAAGACGTTACCGTCGTCCGGCAATAGAGCCCGGCTCTTGAGCAGGGCGCGGGTCGCCTCCTCGTAAAGCGGTTTCCCAAGAAGATGTTCCGTAAAATCCCGACACATCTGCAGGGTCCGGATCTCCACCTCCGTCAGCGGAATAACGGGCAGCGGACTTGAAGGGCGTTTGATCCGGTAATATTTCCTGTTTCCCTGGAAAGTTTCCTCAATATCCACGCCGTAAGCCATCCGGATGTCATTCAATATCCGGATAACCGTCTGCTTCGAGCAATCCAGGAATCGGGAGAGTTCCGTCAGAGAATATCGCTCCCCGGAAAACATCAGCCGGACGAACAGGCTGATCAGCTTCTGCCCGTAACTCCGGTAAAGATCCCTTTTTTCAGCCATAGACGCCTCCCTTATTTCATATTTTCAATGCTTGTTTTTATCTCATTTCGATAAAAGCGGGTCAATGGGAATCATGCCAATCGTGTCGTAATACGGAACGATATGGCGGTATGCTGCCGCCGCTGATTCATTTTTTTGAGAATCGCCTGGGGGAGCAGTCGGTTGAGGATATTGAATCATGGGTAGAAAATCAGGCAAAGCCGTTGATTGACCGGAATTGAAAGTGATATGGTCATATTTAACAATTTATTTCTGGAGGAAAAATGCTGACGGCAGCGGCGCACGGAAGGCGCGGGCGAAGGAGTGTCCTGCACAAGGCCGAAGTTGCCTCCTGCATCTTGGGAAACAGCATCAAGAGAAATATGCGCAGATATTAAATTATCTTAGCATGTTACACTATAACTTACTTTTTAGGAGTTCGTCAGGAATGGATAAAAAACCAAATTATACATTACAGGATATTTCGGAATGGGCCGAAAAGAATACTGTTTCACTTCCGACGGTTCAACGGGGTTTTGTCTGGAAGCCCAGCCAAATCGAAAATCTTTGGGATTCTTTGTTGAGAGGGTATCCGGTCGGAGCCTTTGTTTTATCTCCGAAGGAAAATAATGGCTCTTTCGAGATGCTGGATGGGCAGCAAAGGGCTACTGCCATTTGCCTGGGCTTTGGCAAAGAAACATTCAAAGATTCGCAGGACAAAATCAAAGTTTTCATCGACTTGGAAAGACCAAAAGATGAAGATAATAGAAAATATATTTTTCGAGTTATTACAAAATCTCACCCTTGGGGTTATCAAAGAACCGATAACGCAAAAACACTGATTTCGGATAACATCCGAAAAGCAATGAACCTGTATCAAGTTGATGATCATCTGGAAGTGAACCTGGATCAGTTTTTTCCATATGATGCATCGTTACCGGTTCCTTTTCATTTGTTTATACATGCAGCACTAAAAGATGAGAATGAGGAACAACTAATAAAAAAAATAGAGAAATGGCAACACTGGAAAAAAATAAAGAAACAATGGGAGGAAAGAGTACATAAGATTCAGACCGAAATTCAGAAAAATCCTCAAATCAGAAAAACAATACCTGAGTTATCTACCAATGAAAAGGTATCAAAACGAATTAGCGAAATTCTTGATGCTGTTAAAATAATGATTGGTTCTGATATGAAGCAAAAAATCCCAGCTTTGTATCTTGACTTTGATAAGTACAAAAAGACTCTCGTGAGCACAACTTCACAGGAAACTATCCACGAAGATTTTAATGACACTGAAAATAATGAAGAACAAACTGAGGAAATTGATAATTCAAATGATGAGATAGAAAATCTATTCATTAGATTAAATGCAGGTGGCACCCCTTTAAGAGGAGAAGAGCTAAACTACTCAATTCTGAAGGCGAAAATAAGTTCTGAATTGCAGGAAAAAATTGAAAAATCTTGCGAGGGGTTATTGAAACCTTCCCGTTTTATAACTATCGCATACAGACTGTTTCAACATCAGAAGAAAGAAGAAAATATAGATGCTCTTACAATGCGAATAAAACCAAAACAGTTTCAAAGAACAATTACTGATAAACTCTCTGAATTTGAATTTTTTTTAATAGATGTGCTGGACAATAAGTCTTACAATAACAAAACATTGCTTGAATACTCAAGACACTTATTGGAGTACGATGAAAACCTAAATGCATACGGTCTTCCTTATCTGATTACATCAAAAATAGCTGATGTCGCGCCTGAAGTCATGTTTATCCTTTTATACCGGCTGTTGCATAAGAAGGACATGCTTCAATTTAATACAGATCTGCACAGAAAAATGATTGGCATGATTACTCTTCTTGTATGGCTTGGTAAAGGGGAAAAACAGAGGGATCATGCAAAATTATTATCCAATGTTTGGCCATGCGTAAAAACACTAAGAAAAGAATTGTTCTGGTCTTCTTCAACGGTGCAGAGAGCTTTGCTGAACGAAGTTCTCATACCTTTCCCTTCGTATGATAAACCATATGATAAAAATAGTTTAGTGCAACTTCGCAAATATAAAGCACAGAGCAATAGTGATATTAGAGCTAAATTTCATCGGGATACGAATTATGGGAGATTTATCGATAAAATGTTCTTTAATAAGGATTTAATTCTATACGCACAAAGAGAATTTTTATCCAAGCATTTTAAAGAAAAGCAATATCATTTGGATGACACTAATGTACCATTTGATTGGGATCACATTTCCCCAGCTAAATTCATTTATCATAAATTCGGAATACCCAAAATAATAAAGTATTGGTACAATACTAATGGAAATTATAGAGCATGGACTTTTTCATTAAACCGTATGGATCAGGATGATGTGCCCGCTGTAAAATTAGATCCATTAAACCCGAATCTTTATACAGATGTAGAAAATGAAGTTTTTGTTGAGATACAAAACAGATGGAAACAACACTTTCATAAGAAAGGAATTCAAAATCAAAATGCTCATGAATTGAAAACCCAATTATTGGGTTGGTCATTTTGTGATAAAAAATGGGCAAACTGTGCTGTTAAGGATATGAAGAAAGATTGGAAGTTTGTTTACACACTAATCCTTGAAAGAAACCTATCAATATTCAAAAAGTGGTACGAACAGCTTAAAATAGATGAATTGATCCCTAATAAAAAAGAAACTTTTTCCACAGTGATCAACAATAAAAAATGGGATATCAACCCCAAGGACGATAAAGAATTGATAAAAACTTTTCTGATTGATGATTTAAATTGCTTGGTAAGTAAACCTATTTCTATATGCGATACCACTGTTTATATCTATATTACATACAATAAAAACTCTGAAGAAGTGCTTTTGGACAGTGGGATCGAATTCGGAATATTTGAAAAGTCTCCGGGAGATTTTATTAGAAAAATTATAATCCCAGATACAGAAAAGATGAATTATGAAACAGATCGAAAGAGTTTGATTCAGCACAACTTCACATTAATTTCATTTGATAAAGATTCTTATGTCGAGTTGTTTAAAAATTTCAAGCTTTGGCTTGAAGGATTTCCAAATGATGATGTTAAGAAGTTAGCTGATACACTGATGTCCAAAGTTAAAAAGCTTTATAAAGTCGCCGATTGAAATTATTTGAAGCAAGTTGTCAGTTAAAAGACGAGCGTCTTTGACGCTGGCAAGATGAGTGTTAAACCGGATGGCGATTTGTCCTGCCGCTCATGAAACTGTACTGCGAAGAAGATCTTGTCCGGCAAATCGTTGAGCCTGTCAAAAAACTCATCGAGGGAAAAATTCCGCTGACGCATTCCCTAAAAATAGCGTGGCGTTCCGTTTTAAGCGCAGCGTATCGGATACGCTTCATATTTCATCTGCGTCCATTTTCCCAGATACAATTCAAGCTCTTCTTTGGTGGCACAATCCCGATAGATGCAATCAATTATGTAATTCATCCGCAGTAACTCAGGACTCGGCCTTGCTGTGGACATCTTTTCCAGCCCCCCCTTACCAAAAACCCCTTCAAAACAGAATATTTTTTTGATCCGGTAATTCTTGCGCATTGCTTCACAGCTCAGATAACTATCTGCATTTCAATAAAATAAACATATTCTACACATTAATCAGGAAATGATAAATCGTGCCGCAATATGGAACGATCAGGTGGTATTTTATATCCAAAAGAGATGCAATTGAGCACGGGGGCATTGCTATCAGAATCGGAAAGGAGAAGGCCATGAAATTTAAAAAACGCATGAAGCACTTGGACCATTCAAGCGCAGTGCCTTGCGGTCCCGATAAGAATGAACACTTTGTCCTTCGTAACTGCGCCGTTTACCTTGATCGCCTGCTTGGATCTTATCCATTGGCGGACAGTGAAACCATCAAACTGGTGGCGTGGGTTTTGGGACCGGAAATGATCGCCCTGGGGCAGGTTCTTCTGGAACGAATGAGCACGAAGGAAAAACAAAAATATGAACCGGACATCGAAGAAAACATTCTCGATCCTGACGATTCTCCTGATCTAATCTGCCGCATTCTCAAACAATCAGGGAAAAGGCGAACGACATCTTTCATAAAGGCCGTACGAGATGCACTGGAGCAGCGTTACAAGGCTCTTGCCTATTCAGGGCGTAGCGATGCCGAAAAAAAATTGGACATCCTGTCAAAAATGTTCCGCCTGTCAAACCCGGAACAGGCTCTTGTCGAGTTTCTCTACATTATTTCGGTCTGGAGTCAAGGAGAGGATTATTTTGTGGATCACCTGCACTGCCAGGATATTCCCGGCAGGCGTTATATGAAAATGATCCTGCAGATGACCGACCGGGAAATGACAGCCGCCCTTTCCGGAACGCTTGCGCGGATTGAATTCTATGAAATGAACAAGTATTCATTCACCCTGACGGATGATTTTCTGTCCTTTTTTCAGAAACCATCGAACGAGTTGCTGGCGAAGAATTATTTTGTCCACTTTTCCCGGAAAACCATCCCTTTGGAAAACCATCTGATCGATCCGAAGGTAACAGACCATATCCTGAGCCTTCTCAATGTCAAACGGGAATCGGCGAATCACATCCTGCTTTACGGGCCTCCGGGAACGGGAAAAACGAGTTACGCCCTCGGACTGGCGCAAAAGCTGGGGATTTCCGCCTATGAAATTCTGAGGGAGGAGGGCAATACGAGCAACAAACGCCGGACGGCCATTCTTGCCTGCCTGAATATGACCAATGGCGGCGACGGTTCGCTGATCATCGTGGACGAGGCGGATAACCTTCTCAATACCCGGAATTCCTGGTTTTCACGGGGAGAAACGCAGGACAAAGGCTGGCTGAACCAGCTCCTTGAAGAACCGGGAGCCAGAATGATCTGGATTACGAACAGCATTTCCGAAATTGAAGATTCTGTGCTGCGCCGCTTTGCATTCAGCGTCCATTTCAGGGCATTCAACCTGCGGCAGCGGAACAACCTGTGGGAATCTGTGCTCCGACGTCACCGCGTCAAGAGCCTTTTCAATCCTGAAGAAATCAATGGGCTGACAATTCGCTATCCCGTCAGCGCGGCCACTATTGATCTATCCATCCGAAAGGCTCTGGAAAGTTCGACGTCCGGAAAAGTTGCTTTTAAAGAAGTCGTGATGATGAACCTTGATGCCCACATGACGCTTATCAGCAGAGGCGTGAAGCCAAAGAACAAAGAAACAATTGAGGCCGATTATTCCGTTGCGGGACTTCATGTTGAAGGGGAACTACCTGCCATCATGGAACACCTGGAAGCGTTTGACCGTTGCCTCCGCCGTTCCGATCAGCATAAAGTCAGTAATTTCAACCTCCTCTTTTACGGACCGCCCGGCACCGGAAAGAGTGAACTGGCGCGGTACATCGCCGGACATCTGGAAAGAGAACTCATGGTCAAGCGGACAAGCGAAGTTGTCAGACCCTATGTAGGCGAAACGGAGCAGAATATCAGCCAGATCTTTTCCGAGGCGGAGGCTGCGGAGGCTGTGCTGGTCATCGACGAGGCTGATTCGTTTCTTTTCAACCGCAACCGGGCCGTCCGGTCCTGGGAGATCAGCCAGACCAATGAGTTTCTCACCCAGATGGAACGATTTCAGGGCATCCTGATCTGCACGACCAATCGCTTTGAAGATATAGACCCAGCCTCCGTCCGGCGGTTCAACTATAAAATCGGTTTCCGCTGTCTGAAGCCGGAAGGCAATGTCATCTTTTACAAAAGGCTGCTTTCTCCCCTTACCTCGGTGCCCTTGAGCGAGGAAGAGGAAAAAATGCTTGGAAATATCAGCGAGCTGACGCCGGGAGACTTCCGGGTCGTCAGGGACCGGTTTGCAATCTTGCCGCGGGGAAAAGTAATCCACGGTATGATGGTGCAGGCCCTTCGGGAAGAATCGCAGATCAAGCAATTGCAGGAGGGGAAAAAGACCCTTGGTTTTATGCGGCGCACCTCATGAAAGAACTTGAAAAATCTTTTACAAAAGGAAAACATTTATGGAGTCGATCATTCTGTTGGTTATTCTGGGAACAAGCATCTGGGTATTTTTTGACACCCGCGCTATCGGCGTAAAGAAAGGTCTGGTCAAGGGGTTCTTGGATATGGGCCCCTGGGGTTGGTTCTTTGCGACCCTCTTTTTATGGATCGTCGGGTTCCCGGCTTACCTGACCACGCGGGGCAAGTACAAGCGGATCCATCAGCAATCCGGGTTATAGTTTCTGTTTTATTTGATTAACTGACCGGAGTCACATCCTGTATAGTGAATAAATGTCTGGCTTGTATAAAATTTTCTTATAGTTTCGGGTGGATGGGTGCAGAGCATGTCGAAGAGAATATGAAGGCGGGCTGTATCATGTATTTGTCCAGTGGAAATGAACGAAAAAATATTTTTCATGATGATCAGAAGCGCCTGATGTTTGCGAGTGTGATCGCGAACCGGAATGCAAAAAAAGCCTGATTTGCGGGTTAAATATAACTATTTTTATTCACTATTTGTTGAGTCCACGATGTCGTGACACTCAACTATTCAAGATGTGATACCTGAAACAGAAAATAGAAATTTATAATTTAACCTACGTCCCCTTTTTTACAAACGCGCTCAACAGCCAGGGCGCAAAGTGCACAATCGCACCGACAATGATTAAATCAAATTCCTCTGCCATCCATGTGCGTTTTGGGGAACCGGGGCCCGTGCTCTTTTTGAAACATCATAAATCCGCCGAAATTGCGGAACGGTAAGGGTGTGCTTAATTCCACCTGCTATCATTATTTTTTGAAGGCAGGTGCCGGGCTTGTATTATCGGCGGATAATCCCCACGCATTTTCCGAGAATGCGAACCTTGCTGCATTCGGCACCTTTAAAGGTCATGGCCGAATAAGCGTGATTTGCGGGCGTCAGCACGAGCGTCCGCCTTTTTTGTTGCACGATCTTAAGCGTCGCCTCCGGCAGCACATCCTGAACGATGACCGCCGCGATGTCCCCGTTTTCTACCTCGGACTGCGGTCTAATCACCGCCAGATCCCCCGACACGATGTGAGCTTCGATCATCGAGTCGCCGCTGACCCGAAGCGCGAAACAATCCTCACTGCCGAAAGCGGATGGCGAAACAGCAATGTGTTCGCCGGATAACGCTATGGTCTCAATCGGTTTTCCGGCCGCGATCTCCCCCAGGACCGGCATTCCTTTTTCCGGAATTACCGCGACCGCTCTCCAGGATCGCTTTTTCCCGTCATCGGAACGAACGAATCCCTTTTTTCTTAACAGGCTGAGAATGCGATGAATTCCGCCCGGAGACCGCAACCCGAAGTGATCACCGATTTCCCGCACCGTCGGCGCGACTCCATGATCCCTCTGATGTTCCGCAATATATGCCAACACCTGCTGCTGACGTTCCGTGAGATCATACAGCTCATCCATGCGCACCGTCCTCAAGAAAACCAGTTTGAAACAGCGTATCGCCGGGGCTTTGAACGCCCCGGCCGCCCTTGTTGAGCACGTGGGTGTAAATCATGGCGCCTTTTCACCTTCTTAAGATGCCGCTGCAAATCGTCCATAATCATCGCTGGTAACATGGTCACCCGGTCCTTATGTCCCTTCCCGTCCCGAACAACGATCTGCCGATAGCCGAAATCAACATCCTTCACCCGCAGCCGGACACATTCCATAACGCGGAGACCGGCGCCGTACAGCAATTGCCCCATAAGCCAGCAAACGCCCTCCAGCTGCAGCAAAATCTGCTTTGTCTCCTTCCGAGTAAAAACCACAGGCAATTTTTCCGGCTTTTTGGCGCGAATCAGATCCCCGAATTCACCCGGATCCTTTTTTATTACTTCTTTATAAAGGAACACAAGCGCACAGAGTGCGTGATTCTGCGTTAAGCTCGCGACCTTCCGATCAACGGCGAGATGAGAAAAAAACGCGCTGATGTGCCCTGGACCCAATTGTTCCGGGTGTTGTTTATCATGGAAAAAAATATAACGTTTGATCCAGTCGATATAACTTTGTTCTGTACGAATGCTGTAGTGCTTGCAACGGATGACATTCCGGACCTGATCGAGCAGTCGAGGCTTTTGTTCGCATTTTTTGTCAGCCCTTAATTTAAAAACATTTGCGGGTTCAGGCTGTTCATCTCATTGGCCATGACAAGATCTCCTTATTTTCAATTAGTGCATCAAAACAGTACAAATCAATTCGTTGACATATAAGGAAAAACAAGCTAAAAGCTGCAAAAAAAGGAATCCAAAATATTTTTTTCCATACCATATCATAGAAAAAGGCTTCTGTGAACATTTGTTCGCATCAACAGAATATTTAATTACGAATTGTCAAATAATTAGACGACGATTTCGTCGTCTAATACCTGTATATCCCGGATTAGACGACGAATCAGTCGTCTAATCCGATTTCGTATAAAACTGCGTCGCCTTATAAGGCGACACTTCGGCAGTCTAATACATGTTAGCCATACAAAGATATTTAGCGTCAGGTTCTTGGCATTTTGGCTGAGGTCCTTTCACTTGCTTCTTGGGAATGCAAAGCAAGCAGAAGCGGATGTGTATGTCGACATTTCGTTGAGGCGATTCTTTTGGATACTCTCAATATACCACAGTAGCTGTAATAGGACAATAAAAATTCGAACAAAATCATGAAAAGAGGGTAACACATCTCTCCGGTTTTTAATCCAGGAACTGTTCAATCAGTTCCCATGACTGCTGTTTTTGTTCCATGCTCAGATCGGTT
>JAQWFD010000043.1 GCA_028704555.1 Desulfobacterales bacterium | reverse complement strand
AAGAGGTCGGCCAACCGGTATGATGAGAGGTTTCCTTTGAAAGGATTCCTTATACTATCGGATTGACCGGCCTCTTTTTTTTGCACTTCGTTTTATGTCAATTTAAAAAAACTGGATCATCGAGTTTTATGAAGACAGCCACGTTTCTGATTCTGTCTTTCAGTATTGCTGCCCTCTTCTTTTCATGCGGCATCAAAACCCGGACCCGGGCGATGCTGGGACAAAAATTTAATCTCCAGATAGACATTGCCGAAAAGGCAAACCGGAACAATCCAATCGCACTGGATCTGCTCATCGTGTATAACGAAAAATTATTGACGGATTTGCTGAGCATGTCTGCAAAACAGTGGAGTGAAAATCGGAATCAAATCCGTCGGGATTATATCGAAGGAACGGGTTTCGATATCTGGAGCTGGGAGTGGGTGCCCGGGCAAAAGGTTTCGGTTCAGCAATTGCCGCTTAAAGCCAAGGCCAGGGGTGCCGTCGTTTTCGCCGATTATTTTTCCCCGGGAGCTCACCGCTACCGGGTTGATCCGTTTAAAAGCATTCATATTTTTCTTCTGGAGGAAGATTTTTTTATTGAAACTTTAGGGGCGGACCGAAAATAAATTTTTCCAGGGCAGCTTGTTTCTGATCCGCCGCCTGTATCTAATTTTCTTTGCTATAGCGCTATAGAACTATATGAGGCAGAATTTTTGGAAATTATCGGAAGGAAAACCGCACTGTGACAAACGCGAATAATTTGCCGGGAGCGATTCAGTGGCACGAAGGCATGCTGCTCTCCCCCCAGCATTTTCAACAGTTGTCAATCCGTCAGGAGGAACTTCTCTATTATCATCTGATGGCGGCTGCGCCTTTTCACTGGGGAGTCCGGCGGTTGAAAATCGATCAGGTACTTCTGGCAGATGGAATTTTCAGGGTTCTGGAACTGGAAGCGGTCATGCCTGACGGCCTGATCGTATGCCATCTGCCCGAAGATGAAAATTGCCTTGAAGTCGATTTAAAACCGTATGCCGAACAAATAAAACAAAGGGCATTGCGGGTCCATCTGGCGGTACCGGCAAAAAAAATCGGGCAAACGGCTGTAAAAGGGTCACTGGCAAGGTACGATTCGATTGAAGGCAAACCGGTAACAGATGAGAATACCGGAGAATCAGAGCTTTCCATTCCCCGTCTCAAACCGAAAATCAGCCTTCTGGCAACCGAAACCCCCCATCAGAAATATACCGCCTTTCCACTGGCTCAAGTCGCCTACAGAAATGAAACGTTTTCTTTGACTCATTTCATTCCCCCGTGTCTGACAGTTTCCCGTTCATCTGCTGCCGGAGAAATTTGTTCGGCCATCGCCCGTCGATTAAGGGAAAAAGCGATTTTTTTATCCGAAAGATCCGACGCTTCCGCATTATCCGGAAAAGGCGCCATGATTCTTGAAACCAAACTGTTCATCCATTGTCTGGTTTCCGGCCTGCCCTGTTTCGAAGCCCTTTTAAATACAGACAGCGCCCATCCGTATGTGCTTTATCTGTCTTTGTGCACACTGGCGGGCAATTTGGCTGCATTGGGCTCAGGTCAGATTCCGCCGGTTCTGAAGGCTTACCAGCATCATGATATCCGCAGCAACTTTGAACAGGTCAGAGACTTTATCAATCAGATGATTTCGGAAGGAATCCTGGAATCTCATACGGCCATTGCATTCAACTTTGAAAACGGAATATTCGATCTTTCACTGAAACCAGCCTGGATGTCTTCATCCCTTGTCATCGGTTTCAAAGCCGGACCCGGCATGACGGAAAAAGATCTTGCCGGATGGGTGGAACAAAGCATGATCGGTTCGGAGACCAGAATCGAAACCATGAAGGAAATGCGCATTCTTGGAGCGGCAAGAAAAAAATTCGATTCAGACGAAAGACTGGTTCCGGCCAAAGGGGTGGTGCTGTATTCAGTGACCGCCGACCCGGATTTTATCGAACCGGACAAGACCCTGCGGATTCTGAATGCCTCAGATCCGGCAGGAAGGCAGAAACCCACGGAAATCATGTTGTATGTAAAAAACCCAACCTGATTTTTACCGATATTTAAGCCGGCGTCCTATGAATCATACACAATTATTTAATTCTTTTCTCATGCAGCAGTTTCATGAGTTTTACAATGAACTCATCTGCCAGAAACAGCATATTGAATCAAAGGATGCAAACCCATCGGATGCCGGTTTGATTCAAACCGCCGCCCCCGAAAAAGAGTTGTCCCATCAGATACATGCCCGGTTGCTGTATGTACTGAAACGACAGCTTCAGGAGGCACGCGGTCATGGCGGAGAATACAGCGCCAATTTTTACATGGAAGCGCAATATGTAATGGCCGCTTTGGCCGATGAGATTTTTCTGAGCATGAAGTGGGACGGCAGGGAAGCATGGAAATCCAATCTCATGGAATTTGAACTCTTCGGGACGAATGCCGCCGGTGAAAAATTTTTCAATCAACTCGACAGCCTGTTGAAAAACCATGATCCGACATTGATCGAGATAGCGGGAATATATCTGTTTTCGTTATCTCTGGGCTTTCGCGGAAAATACCGTGACGCTGACGATTCCGGCCGGATCGACTGCTACCGCAAGCAGCTTTACTCTTTTATTTTTCATAAAAATCCGGATCTTCAAGATGAAACCCGACGTCTTTTTCCTGATACCTATGCCTATACCCTGAGCAAGGACAGCGGGAAAAAACTGCCGTCCATGCGCAAATGGATCGGGGCGATTCTGATTCTGGTCCTGGTGTATATCGTGGTATCCAGCGCCATATGGAGCAATGTCACGGAAGATCTGATCAGGGTCGTTGAACATATTTTAAACGGAAACTCATTGGTTTTATAGCGGGACAAACATGGGAATGCTCGATCAGTTCATTATGAAATTAGCACACCATCTTCCCTATGTGATAAGCGGCGTTATCTCCCTTATTCTGGTTGTTGCAACCCTCATCGTTTTTATTTTCCGATCAGCCGAGAAAAAAGCTTCAGAAAAACAGGCAGCCCAGAGACCGGATCAGCCATCCGGTTCCGGTGAGCCGGTAAAAAAACCTGATCCACCCGCGCGGTTTTCAGCTCTGGAGCTTCGAAAATCTTTTTCAGCGGCGCTCAAACTTTTGAAATCCAGTGTTTCCGATAAAAATTTCCGCTATCACATGCCATGGATTCTGATGCTGGGTCAGTCGCAGTCCGGGAAAACCACCGCGCTTTGTCAAAGCAATCTGGAGCTGCCCCTGGGAAGTCCTTTCGGGCAAGGGCCCGAAGTGAAAAAGGCCTGCGCCTGGTGGATGTTTGAAAAGGGTCTGGTTCTGGATATCGCCGGAGATCTGGTGCTTCGAAAAGACGGCGCAACCAGTGATGAAAAAAGGTGGCGGCAGTTGTTAAGGCTGCTTCAGAAGCATCGCTCCCAGCGCCCTATAGACGGTGTCGTTGTGACGATTCCCTGCACAGACCTGATCGGCGTTGAAAACGGTAATGAGCCGGATTTAAAAAATATATCTCAAAAATTCGATGCGATCCAAAAAAAACTCTGGCATGCACAAAAAACCCTTGGAATCCGGTTCCCGGTATATGTCCTGGTAACCCGATGCGATCAGATAGAGGGTTTCAGCAGTTTTTGCCATTCTATCCCGGAAAGGCTGCGCAATAATATCTTCGGCTGGTCAAGCCCGTATGGGGTCGATGTCGGGTATACGGACGACTGGGCAAATCAGGCCTTTGAACATATCACCTGCAAGCTGCATCAGTGTCAACTGGAGCTTTTTACGGAAAAAACCGATATCCCGGACAAAGACAGCCTCTTTCGGTTTCCCGCCAGTTTTCATCGCCTGCTGGAGCCGGTTCAGCTCTGTTTGAACCGGCTGTTCAGGCAGAGCATCTATCATGAATCATTTATATTCAGAGGACTCTATTTTTGCGGGAACAGCACCATTGGAACCGATAATGACGCATCGTCTCCAAAGCCGTTTTTCCTGAAAGACCTGTTTGAAAAAAAAATATTCCAGGAACACGGACTGGCCAGTCCACAGCGTCAGGCGTATTTATCAAGAAACCGGGCCGTCCTCGTCACTCAGCTTGTGTTTCTGGTGATGTTTCTGGCCGGAAGTTTAGGGCTTTGGAGCGCCTGCAGCCGGCTGCAGGCTGACAAACAGGCGCTGCTGCCGGTGCTTCAGGAAATTGCAGAAGATGTCGACAAACTGAGGGATAAGGCAGAGGTACAGCAGGATGGACTGGAACTTTACAACATCCTTCATCACGGAAGTTCAACCATTCTTTTTGACCAGAGCGCGTTGAATCTTTTTAAAGGCATGACCCGTATCCACAGCCTGTCCTTTGCCTTTATTCCCGCTTCATGGTTCAGTGACATTCATGACAAGATCAACGATTCCATGGTGCGGGCATACGATAAGATTATTTTAAAAGCCATGTATATTCAGCTGATACATAAAGCAAAGGCTATTTTTGAACCCTTTGAAGGCCGGGAAAAGGCCCCGTCTTTGGCAGGAGGCAGCATCCTTCGCATTGAAGATACGCCAGAATTTATAAGGCTTCAGGCATTTTCCCGGCAGCTTAAAGAGCTTGAAAATTATGCGGATTTATACAACGGACTGGGCGAAACAAAAAATTTAAATCAACTGGGCCAGGTGGTCAAATATCTGTTCGATATCGATTTGCCCGAAGAATTTTACAAAAATGCCGGATATTATCACAAGGCCCTGGGCGAAACCCAGTACCGGGTGTTTGATCCGACAATTTTCAAACTGAAGGCAAAGTTTTTCACCCTGAAAAAACTGATCCAACAATTTTATGACCGATTGTTTCAATCCAATCCGGTTGTGGATCAACTGGGGGCATTGTCGGCGAAATTGCAGAAAATATCGACCGGCAGCCGCAGCGTTGCCCCGGATGAAAAATTGATTCTTGATCTTCTGGACACCATCGACCAGACTGAAAAACTGGTCGCCGCTCCTGAAGTTTCATGGATTTTCAAAGATACGTTCAGTCTCGGAGAGTCGTTTGATGAAATACAGTCTTTTATTGATCAGTCGAATTTTCTTGGGCCGGATCTTCAGAAAGAAATATGCAGGGCCGGCGAAGAAAAATTTATGGCCCTTCAAAACACCATTAAACAGATAAAAACATCCCTGACCGGTCCACTGCTCCAGGTTGAAAATGAAAAACTCACCCCGATGTTATCTGCCGGCCTGTTGTCATTAAAATCCGATCTGGGCAATCTGCTGAAACAGGATTTTATGACGGCTGAGCCGATGAAAAAAGCCCGCGGGATTATTCCGGCCGGCACCCGGCCCAGGTGGAATTCGGATTATCTCAACGATGCGGTCAAGCTGTTTGTCCCTTATGAAGATTTTATCGTTAACGGGGTACAGAGCGCTTCATCGGATTTTCAAACGATCATCGGCAGTGTGGCAAAAGACCAGCTGGAAAGCAGGGTGCAGGATCTCATCGAACGGTCGCAAAGCTATGTGCCCTTTTTCGAAACGTTTGACAACCGGATTCGTGAATCCGAACTTTTTTCCGAGATCCGCAATTTTAAAGACGCCGCCAAGCTGTTGAATTATCTTCTGGGGTATCTTGACCGGCTGGATCTTACGGATGCCTATCTGTCACTGTCCGATACGATTATCTGGCAAACGGCTTCTCTGCTTGAAAGGGTCGACAGCCTGCTTGAAGCAGACAGTTTATACAACATCAAAGGAAAGGACCTGTCCTGGTGGTCCGGCACCCGCATGCTTTCCCTGCAAGCCTTTGATGTGAGCGATAAGGAAGAGTTGATAAATTATTTGCAGCTTCAGCGCTATCGCATCAAGCAACTTGCCAATGAATATGCCGCACCGCTTATTTCCGTCTTATCCAACAGCCGGTTTATCAAGGACCATCAGTTGAAAAGGATCGTTTTCAAATGGGAAAAGATCATTTCCGAGCTTGAAAAGTATGAAAATAAAATACCGGAGAATTCAATCTCCACCCTTGAAAAATTCGTTCTTTTTGAAATCGATACGATCGATGAAAAAAATTATTTTACGAAAATAAGCGCCCAGCAGGTCAGCGAACAATCCGGTGACATCTTTCTGCAAAAAAGAAACCGGATCAGGCGGCTGCTTTATGAACAGTGCCGGAGGCTTGCAACCGCAAACATCATTGATCAATATGGTAAAATTCAAATTTTTTTCAACCGGCAGCTGGCCGGAAAATTTCCATTTACGGACGTATCAGACATTGATGCCGCCTCTGAGGCCGATCCGGAAGATATTTATGATTTTTATCATCGCTTCGACAAGGAAATCCAGACCGTCAGAAAAGAGCTGGAAAACGCCCCCCTGTTTTCGATTTCAGCCGATGAGACGGTACAATTTCTGACGCGTATGGATGCGGTTCGACAATTTTTTTCATCCAACATCGACAAAACCGAACCGTTTGAAGGCAATATCCCTGTTCTGGATTTTGATATCGATTTCCGGGTAAACCGCACCCATGAGGTTGAAGCCAACCGGATTATCGATTGGGAACTGGCGGTCGGCGGTCAGAAATTCAACAATAACGACTCCGGACACATCGGGCGCTGGCGTTATGGAGATCCGGTTGGCCTGTCGCTTCGGTGGGCAAAAAACGCAGAGGGTTATCCGGTTTTCGGAGGGGATCTGCCCGGGGTAAGCATACAGGACAAAACGGTTGTCTATAAACTGAGCAATAAATGGTCGCTGATACGGTTTGTCAGAATGCATGCCGCCGCAGCCAGCGATTTTGACAAATTCGCTGATCCCGAACCCCACACGTTGAAATTTTCCATTGACACGCGAAGTGGCAGGTCGTTGGAGGCGGACAAAAAAAAGACCACCGCATTTATCCGGTTGAAACTTCTGAGTCCGGACAAGAAAAAAAGTCCGCTGGTGTTGCCCGTTTTTCCTCAAAGGGCACCGGAATTACAGGCGCTTCCGATAAAATAAATCAGCTCCCAGCGGGCGGACTCAGGAGCGCTATCGATTCGTTTGAGACAAAAGGCAAGAAGCAGGCGGCTTTTATCTTATAGCATCTCCAGGGGAGCGAGGCTCCCGCCGGATATAAGATAATCGCTTCAATTTTCTGGAGGCAGTGATGACGACTGAAGAAGAAAAAAATATAAAATCGGATCAATTGATATCTTCCACCTCTGACAGAGCTGAATCCATACCCCCGGATTCAAATACGGATATCGACACAGAGCCGTTTGCCCTGGGATTGAACCGGCTGTTAAATCCCATATCGGATCAGAACCCTGCCGGAGAATTTCTGCGCTATGAAGGCACCTATGATAAAATCTCCGAGGCCCGGCGGGAAGATAACGAGCAGCTTCCTCAGGGCGTGTGGGCCAGGGATCTGAAAAAGGCGGAGTGGAACCAGGTATGGTCAATCTGTTCGGAGGCTCTGGAGAAACGTACCAAAGACCTGCAGATCGCCGTCTGGATGCTCGAATCCCTGATGCATCTTTATGGCTATGCAGGACTGAAAGAGGGACTCAGGTTCATTCTCAGGCTATGTGAAAAATTCTGGGATCAACTTTATCCTGAATTGGTTGAAGATGATCTGGAAAGTCGTCTCTCTCCGTTTTACTGGATGAACGAAAAACTCGCATTTAAGCTCAAGATGCTTGCAATTACCCGGCCTCAGTCAACCGCCAATGTTGATGCCTATACCTTTTCCCAATGGGAAAAAGCCAATCAACTGGAGCAGCTGGCCGCAAAAGATAAAAGCGTTCTGGAACGTGCCGAATCCGAAGGACAAGTGACCCGGCCAAAATTCCTGGGAAGCGTGATGTTTTCCACAAAATCTTTTTATGAGAAGCAGTGTTCTGATTTAAGGGCCTCTTTGGGGATTTTATCGGATCTGGGCAGTTTTCTGGACGCAAAATCCGGAAATAAATCACCGGGGTTTAATCAATTCAAAACCATTATCGAGCAAATCGAAAATTTGTCAAATACATTCCTGGAACAAAAAACCAGCGACAGTGAGCCGGACAGTTCGTCAGATTCTGAAGAAATTCAGAGCGAACATGACTCAGACAGTGATCTTGGGAAAAGGCCGTCTTTTTTGTCTATCAGAAATCGAGCCGCCGCATACAGAATGCTCTCTGAAGCAGCAGATTATCTTCTGATCCACGAACCGCACAGTCCGACACCCTACCTTGTAAAACGGGCGGTTTCATGGGGAAACATGACACTGACCGAGTTGCTTCAGGAACTGGTCAACGACGAGCGTGACCTGCAGCAGATTTTCAAACTGCTTGGGTTGGCTAACCTGAATTGAAGAACGGTAAACGGAAATTAAGATACATTTTATTTGCAAGCAATACCTCACAATGAAAGGAGAGCACCATGGCTGAAAGCACACAACACAAGCTGGATCGTATCCGGCCCCCAAGGGTACAGATTACCTATGACGTGGAGATCGGGGATGCCATTCAAATGAAGGAACTCCCGTTTGTTGCCGGCATTATGGCGGATTTGTCCGGCAATCCTGAAAAACCGCTTCCGAAACTGAAAGATCGGAAATTTGTTGAAATAGACCGTGACAACTTCAATGGCGTATTGTCCGCCATCAATCCCCGACTGGTCTGTCAGGTGGATAACAAGTTGACAAATGACGGCAGCAAAATGAACATCGAACTCAAGTTCAACCACATGGATGACTTTAATCCTGTCAACATCCTGAAACAGGTCGGTCCATTAAAAAAACTCTATGACGCCCGGCAGCGACTGTCGGATCTGCTCACCAAACTCGACGGCAACGATGACCTGGACAAGCTGATTCAGGATGTAATCAACAACACTGAAAATCTTAATGAGTTAAAAGCGCTTTCCGCTGCACCGGAAGGTAACGCCGACCCGGAACCGAGCCCTGAAACGCCGGAACCGACTGAATAAAGGTGGTAAGTAACCCATGTGCATTAACCCATCGGATGCATTAATGCCTGTTTTTTTAAGAGGAGGAAAATATGGCTGGTGAAGAAAAAGAAGGCCAGGTAGCTGAAGGCACGGTCGAAGCGCAAGAGCTGAGCCTGCTGGATACAATTATCGTCAATGGAAGAATGGCCAACGACAAGTCCCAGTTGCAGTACGCGCGAGATCTGGTCGGTGAGCTGGTGACGCAGGTACTTGATGAAAACATCACTGTCAGCGCAGATACGGTAGCCATGATCAATGACCGCATTGCTCAAATTGACCGGATTCTGACCGATCAGCTCAATGAAATCATGCATACCAAAAAGGTCCAGAAACTTGAAGCATCCTGGAAAGGGCTTCATTTTCTGGTAATGAATACTGAAACCAGTACGACCCTGAAACTTCGGTTGCTGAACCTGACCCAGAAAGAGTTGCTCAATGATCTGGAAAAGGCCGTTGAATTCGACCAGAGTCAGCTTTTCAAAAAACTCTATGAGGAGGAATACGGCACCTTTGGCGGGCATCCTTACGGCCTGCTGGTCGGGGACTATGAATTCGGGCGTCACCCCCAGGATATGGCGCTGCTGGAGAAAATTTCCAACGTTGCGGCCGCTGCCCATGCCCCCTTTATCGCTGCAGCGGATCCAAAGCTGTTTGATATGGAAAGTTTTACCCAATTGGGTGTCCCCAGAGATCTGTCCAAAGTATTTGAAAGTCTGGAAATGATTAAATGGCGATCGTTCAGAGACAGTGACGATTCGCGTTATGTCGCACTGACCCTGCCCCACATTCTGATGAGATTGCCCTATGGGGCCAATACGGTCCCGGTCGAAGGCCTTAGCTTTGAAGAAGATGTTGATGGCAGGGATCATAAAAAATATCTTTGGGGAAATCCGGCGTACGCGCTGGCTCAGAGAATCACCAATGCGTTTGCAAAGTATAAATGGTGTGCCGCCATCCGCGGGGTTGAAGGCGGAGGACTGGTCCAGGGCCTTCCGACCCACACGTTCCAGACGGATGAGGGCGACATTGCATTGAAATGTCCCACTGAAATCGCGATCACCGACCGAAGGGAAAAAGAGCTGAATGATCTGGGCTTAATTTCCCTGGTTCACTGCAAATCGACGGATTATGCCTGTTTCTTCGGGGGGCAGACCACACAGAAGCCCAAAGTCTATGACACTGCCGAAGCCAATGCCAATGCCAGAATTTCAACCGTACTGCCCTACATTCTCGCAGCATCCCGATTTGCTCATTATATCAAGGCAATCATGCGGGATAAGATCGGAAGCTTTATGACTGCCGAAAATGTGCAGGTCTTTTTGAATCGCTGGATCGGCAATTATGTTCTGGGAAAAGACGATTCCGGTCAGGAAATCAAAGCAAAATATCCACTGCGTGAAGCCAGAGTCGATGTGAGCGAGATTTCGGGGAAACCGGGGTGTTACACCGCCGTGGTATTCTTGAGACCGCATTTTCAGCTTGAAGAATTAACCACCTCGATTCGCCTGGTGGCCGAACTTCCGCCACCGGCTGCATGATGTGCAGAACAGATAAATTAACAATTTGAAATTGTTCATAATTTATACATGTAAATAGTGAGAAGACGAAAAGAGACTTTTTGCCACTTTTCTGATCTTCCCGCATCGGATAAGGAGAAACCCCATGTCTTCGAATACATATATCAAATTTGATACGGTTAAAGGAGAAAGCACCGATAAAGGCCATGCAGACTGGATCGAAATACTGTCGTGGAGCCACAGTTTCAGTCAGCCCGCTTCGCCGATTCGATCTTCGGCCGGATCGACTGTCGAAAGAGCGCAGCATTCAGATTTAAACATCTCGAAATATATTGATTCAGCCACTGACGATCTTCTGGGCGCCTGCTGGAAAGGAAAACAGTTTGAAAAAGTAACCCTCGAATGCTTTAAATCCGACGGAGACAACACACCGCTCAAATTCCTGGAAATTGATCTGGAAGATGTGATCGTCTCCAATTTCAGCATATCCGGCGGTGGCGGAAGCCTGCCGATGGAAAGCATCTCTTTGTCATACAGCAAAGTGCAATACATCTATAACGCCAAAAACAAGGACAAGGGTGAACAGGCAGACGGCGCTCAACCCATTTCACATGATTTAAAAACAAATGAAGTCGCCTGATAATGGGGCCTGAGCAATTTCTGGCCGGCACCACCTGCCAATCGGAATCGGAAATGCGACGATTCTTGTTTGCAGTCAAGAGAATTCGGGTATGAAGGAGATTAACATGGACAACCCGAAATCATCTTTCAAAGCCAGGGCCTCCCTGATGGACCGGTTGGTGGATCAGCATCCGGCATCACATCGGGAGGCGCGTCCCCTGCGCACACTGAGCCGAAAGAGACTGAAAGAATCCTTAAGCCGGGATCTGGAGTGGCTGTTAAATACACGCACTTCACTCCCGGCTGCAGTCTTTGATGAAATGGATCTGACCGTTATCGATTATGGGATACCGGATTTCGGCTCCTGTTTTACGGCCAATGAAGAGGATCATAAACGCCTGGCCGGAAGGGTCAAAAAAGCCATTACGGTTTTTGAGCCTCGGCTGAAAAACGTCCACGTGCGCCTGCAACCCGTCAGCGGCAATGAAAAAGTCCTCAAAATGGTCATTGAAGCGGATATGGTGGTGGAAAACGTCCGAAAACCGGTTTCCTTTCTGACCGTCGTTCAAAACGGCACGGTGGAGATTCATGAGAAATAACAGCGACGAACTGCTTGAATTTTATAAAAGAGAATTGGCTTATCTGCGAAGGATGGGCGCTGAATTCGGTGAAAAATATCCGAAGGTGGCCGGACGGCTTGAACTGAGCGCCGAGCCATGCCCGGATCCGCACATCGAGAGGCTCATCGAATCATTCGCATTTTTGACCGCCCGGATCCAACACCATATTGAAAGTGAGTTCCCCCAGCTTTCCACCGCGCTGCTGGGAACCCTGTATCCCCAGTTTCTCAATCCCATCCCCTCGATGACGGTCGCACGTTTTGAAGTGGACCCTGCGCAGGGAAAACTCACTTCCAGTCATGTCATTGCCAGGCACACCCCCCTTTTCTGCCAGACCGAAGAGGGCCAGGCATGCAGGTTCAGGACCTGCTATCCGGTTGAACTCTGGCCGGTTGAGCTGACCTATGCCGGATTTGAATCCACGGATCAGTTCGATTTTATCGATACGGCCGCTGATGTAGCCCTCGTTCTTCGGCTGAGAATCGAGGCGCAGGGGGTTTCTTTCAAGGAGTTGGAATTTTCGCAGCTGCGGTTGTTTCTCAACGGAAACCGCATGCTGGTCAATGCGCTCTACGAGCTGCTTTTTTGTCATGTGCTTCGGGTGGCTGTTCTGCCTGAAAAAGCAGGCCACCTCATTTATCTGCCCGAAAAAACGATTTTGCCGGTGGGCTTTGCAGCCGATGAGGATGTGCTGCCCTACCCCGCCAATGCACATACCGGATACCGCCTGCTGCATGAATATTTTACGTTCCCGGAAAAATATCATTTCTTTGATCTGGTTCATCTGGATCGAAATGATTCCGAAAATTATTTTGACATCTTTCTTTTTCTGGATCAGATGCCCCGGGAGCGCCTGAGCATCAATCGCAATACCTTTTGCCAGGGTTGTACCCCCATCATCAATTTGTTTCAAAAAACAACCGATCCGATTCGACTGGATCAGCGGCTGTCGGAATATCGTCTTTGCGCCGATCAGCGAAGGGAAAAAACAACGGAGATCCATTCCATCCGATCGGTTTCGGAAAGCTCCGATTTCAGGGATGACACCAGGCACCTTGAACCTTTTTTTTCCTTTAATCATCATACGGATAAAAAGGGATGTCAGGCGTTCTGGTATGGCCGGCGCAAATCCACCGGGAGAAAGGATCTTCCCGGAACGCACATGTATATTTCTTTTACGGATATAGATTTTAATCCCGCCCTTCCTCCGGCAACAACCGTTTACGCAGACACGCTGTGCACCAACCGTTCACTGGCCGAGCAGCTTCCAGCCGGCACCGAGTTACAGATCGAAAAAGCCGCTCCCCTGAGCCGGATTTCAACCCTGAGAAAACCCACTGCCCAGATTGATCCCCCGCTTCAGGGGGCATCCCTGTGGCGACTGATTTCTCATCTTTCCCTCAATTACCTTTCTCTCGGAAACTCCGATGAAAGCCTGAAGGCGTTGAAAGAGATTCTGAGACTCTACAGTTTTTCAGACCCTGCCGATACGTATCAGCAGATTTCCGGTATCCGGAACATGTCGTGCAGAAATGTGACCCGGCGTATCGGTCATGATGCCTGGAGAGGCTTTTGCCGTGGTATGGAAATCTGCCTGACATTTGATGAACGACTCTATGTCGGAGACAGTGCCTTTCTGATGGCCGCAATGCTGAATCGGTTTTTCCCGCTTTATGCATCGGTAAATTCATTTACACAGCTGAAAATATGCAGCATCCAACGGGAAGGAATTTGGAAAATATGGCCGCCCATGGCAGGGGATCAGATCGTTCTTTAACACAGCTGCTTTTCGACGAGACCTACCGGTTTGATTTTTATCAGGCCGTTCGTCTGATCGAGATGCTCTATCCGAAAAAAGCAGCCCTGGGAGAAGATTACGGGATTGAAAAGGAATGCGTTCGTTTCACTTCGAATGTCCGGCTTGATTTTCCGGCCAGCGCCGTGTCGGAAATCATCCCCGCCGATGCGGACAAGCCACTTGAAATGGCAGTAAATTTCATGGGACTTGCCGGTTGTCTGGGGCCCTTGCCGATTCCGTATTCGGAACTGATCCTGGAACGGGAATCGAAAAAAGACACCGCGTTTAAGGCGTTTCTGGACATATTCAACCACCGGTTGATCTCTTTGATGTACCAGGTTAGAAAGGCATACCGGATCGGTTTCGATTTCAAGCCGCCCCATCAGACTTCCTTTGCCCGGTATTTCTTTTCCCTCATGGGACTGGGTACCAGCGGCCTGCAGGACCGGATGAAGATCAAAGATCGCGCTTTATTAGGGTATACGTCAATTCTGGCCCAGCAGCCTCGTTCCATCAGCGGCCTTGAATATATCCTGGCCGATTATTTCGATGTCAAGGTCAAGGCAAGGCAGCTGTGCGGCCAATGGTACCGGATTGAAGAAGACCAGATCACCCGGATCGGCGTCACCGGCCAAAACCAGATTCTGGGTGACAGTGCGGTTGTCGGCTCAAGAGTCTGGAATCAGCAGGGAAAATTTGAACTCCATGTGGGCCCGGTTTCCATGAAACAATTTCACGAGTTTTTACCGGACGGCCAGGCATTTGAACCCCTTTGCCAGTTAACCCGATATTACGCAGGAACCGAATTTGAATTTGACATTGTATTGATACTGCAGAAAGAAGATGATCCATCCCATCTGCCGCGAATCGGGGGTGCCGAAGGCTTCAGGCTCGGATGGTCATCGTGGCTGTGTAGCGGGAAAGCACCATCGGCATTGAGTCCGGTACGACTTTCTTCCCGGCTCTTCAGTACCGGACAACAACAGGAGGCTTCACAATGAGTCTTGATCTTCAGTCCATTACCGACAAGCTCAATCCCGTCTGCAGAAACGGGCTTGAGGCCGGGGCGCAATTATGTGTATCTCAGACAAATTATAATGTAGAAATCGAGCATCTGCTCCTCAAAATTCTGGATATTCCGGATACGGACATTCAAAATCTCTTCCGCTATTATGATATCCGAACGGCTGATGTAAGCAGGGAGCTGACCGGTTCGATTGACCGTTTTAAACGGGGCAACAGCCGAACACCGGCGCTTTCACCCCAGATCATCCAGCTGCTTGAACAGGCCTGGCTGCTGTCTTCTCTTCATCTGAATTCGGTTATCATCCGGTCCGGCGCGGTTTTATTGGCCCTTCTGGATCATGATACCCTCAGGGCGGTGATGCTCGAGTCCTGCCCTTCCCTGAAACGGATTCCGGTCGCGTCTCTGAAACAGGATATTCATAATCTTATTCAAAATTCATGCGAGCAGGATTCTTCCGGAACCATTCATGAAGCCACAAAAGCATCCCGGCCGTCAGCCGCATCCAAGGCGGTTTCCACGCAAACCCCGAATCTGGATCAATATACATTCGATCTGACCGAGCGGGCTCGAAAAGGACTCATCGATCCGATACAGGGCCGCAATGCCGAGATCCGGCAGATCATCGACATATTGATGCGCCGACGGCAAAACAACCCGATCCTTACCGGTGAAGCGGGTGTGGGTAAAACGGCGGTTGTCGAAGGTTTTGCTATTCGAATCGCCAAAGGTGACGTCCCGCCGGCACTGAAAAACATTTCTCTACGGCTGCTGGACCTGGCGCTTCTGCAGGCAGGGGCCGGAATCAAGGGGGAATTTGAAAAACGCCTCAAATCGGTAATCGATGAAGTTAAAGGGGCGCCTATACCGATAATTCTATTTATCGATGAGGCCCATACCATGATCGGGGCCGGCGGACCGGCCGGAATGGGGGATGCGGCCAACCTGCTGAAACCGGTTCTGGCGCGCGGAGAGCTTCGCACCATTGCCGCAACGACCTGGTCGGAGTACAAAAAATACTTTGAAAAAGACCCGGCGCTGGCACGCCGTTTTCAGGTCGTCAAGGTCGCTGAGCCGGACGAGGAAACGGCCGTGGCCATGCTCAGAGGAATTGTATCCAGCCTTGAGGCTCATCATCAGGTTACCGTGCTGGATGAAGCCGTCCGGGATGCAGTCAGATTATCCAGCCGGTATATTTCCGGCAGGCAGCTTCCGGATAAAGCCATCAGCGTATTGGATACGGCCAGTGCCCGTGTTGCAATCGGGCAGAATGGAACGCCGCCTGAGGTTGAAGATCTGATCCGTCAGCAAGAGCAGCTGACCCTGGAAATCGGCATCATCAAAAGAGACCTGGCTACCGGAATACAGTGCCGCAGCAGTTTGACAAACCTGGAAGCCGATCTGGACAAGGTGAAAATAGAAAAACAGGCTCTTGAAAAACGCTGGAAAAATGAACTTGAAATGGTTCAGGGCGTACTCAAACTTCAAAATCAGTTGCAAGAGGACTGGACAGCAAAACCAGGCAATCAGGTGCAGGTAAAGCAGCTCAAGCAATCACTGATCAAACAAAAAAAGGAACTTGAGGTGATTCAAAACGATTCTCCCATGGTTCCTTCCTGCGTGGATTCGAGAGTGATTGCCTCGGTGATTTCAAACTGGACCGGTATTCCGTCAGGAAAAATGATGACCGACGAGATCGACACCGTGTTGAATTTGAGAAAAAGAATGGCACAACGCATTATCGGACAGCCGCAGGCGCTCGATACCGTATCCCGGCGTATCCGGACCTTCTGGGCCAATCTGGATGATCCCGACAAGCCCGTCGGTGTTTTTCTGCTGGTCGGCCCCAGCGGGATCGGCAAAACCGAAACAGCGATTACCCTGTCGGATCTTCTTTACGGTGGGGATCGAAACATGGTTACCGTCAACATGTCCGAATATCAGGAGGCCCACACGGTTTCCGGCCTCAAGGGGGCCCCGCCGGGTTATGTGGGGCACGGAAAAGGAGGCGTGCTGACCGAGGCGGTCAGACATAACCCCTACAGTGTCGTTTTGCTGGATGAGGTGGAAAAAGGGCATCCGGATGTGATGGAACTGTTTTATCAGGTGTTTGATAAAGGAACCCTGGAAGATTCCGAAGGCCTCTCGGTGGATTTCAGAAACACCGTGATTTTACTCACTTCAAATGTCGGATCGGATATAATTCTAAAAGCCTGCGATGACCCCGACCATCTTCCCGATGCAGACAAGCTGGTGGAAATGGTGCGCCCTGCCCTGCTTCGCTATTTTAAACCGGCTTTTTTGGGGCGTCTGGTCATTGTGCCGTATTATCCGCTCGATGACGGGGTGATCCAGCAGATCGTGCGTTTGAAGATGAACAAGGTCAAACAGCGGTTTGCAGAAAATCACCGCATCAACCTGACATATAGTACGGATCTGATTGCCGCAATTGCATCCAGATGCACTGAAGTGGATACCGGTGCCCGCAATGTGGATTATCTGCTGACTCAGGTTCTGCTTCCGGAACTTTCCACGGAAATGCTCAAACGAATGGCACAGGGACAGATGTGTACAGGAATATATGCCTATCTGGACCGATCCGGAAATTTTAACTACCGGTTTGAACCGCCTTTGACCCAGAAAGAGCCATTGGTATCTGATCGTCCGCCGGAACCCGCTTCTGACCGGATCATACCCGATGCGCCGGACGATCCATTTCAGCCGCAGTTTATGAAATCCAGTTCATTAATTAAAAAAGGTATACAAAAATCTGATCACATCCGCCCGAATAAAAGAAATAGACCAACAAAATCAGTCAGTTGGTTAAATATTTTTAAACGGTAAAGCAAAAAAACCGTGTTCGTCCGGAAATAAGATGATTTAAAAAATGTATTTGAAAGGTCTACGGGTTCAATGTCGTTAACTGAAGATCAAGTCCAGGAAATTGTCAAAAACCTCATTCAAAAGGGGGAAAAGGACAAAGCCCGCAAATTGATTGAGAGGCTGCAACAAAAAGGATATAAATTCGCTACCGGTATCCCGGACGAAAAAAAACCTCCGCAACACGCCCCTGCCGATGATTCGGATGACACGCCGGAGGCTGCTGAAAAGTCCCCCTCCATTGACAGTCAACCCCCGAATAAGGATTCGCACGGCAACTCCAAACCGCAGCCCGGTGCTGACGCGCCGGCAGAAGAAAAAATCGAAGAAGAAGAGGAGGAGGAGGAGGAGGAGGAGGAGGAGGAGGAGGAGAAAACCGAGGAAGAAGAGGCGCAGCAAACGGCCTACCGGTTATCGGAAACCTCACCGGCTTCGGGGGAAGGCGACTCGTCAGAGGCAAAAGAATGGCTGTATGTCACGACCCCGATCGATTCGGACAAACGCAAGTTTTATCTTCAAAAAGTCGAGGGCAAGGAGCAGATATCGGGATTGTTTCACTACAAACTGGAATTGACAACCCGCGACGATCAAATCGATTTCACGGGGATCCTGGGTGAGGCCGTCACCGTCACCATCGAACGGGATGACGGCAGCAAACGATACATTAACGCAATAGCGACCTGTTTTATCCAGGCGGGCAATGAGGGCGAGATTATCACCTATTATGCCGAAATCCGCCCCTGGCTCTGGAAACTGACCCTGACCCGGAACAGCAAAATTTATCAGAATCAAACTGCGGTTGACATTATCAAATCGATATTTTCCGATCTCGGTTTGACCGATTTTTCCGACAAAACCACCAAAACCTATGCCCAGCGTCAATACTGCGTACAGTATCAGGAAAGCGCCTTTAATTTTATTTCCCGGCTCCTGGAGGAGGAGGGTATTTTCTATTTTTTCGAACATACCGCAGACAAGCACACACTGGTTCTGGCAGATGATGCCGACGCCCATAAACCGTGCCCCGATCTGACTTCGGCCCGGATGCGGGATGTTGATCCGGAAGATGATGACCTGATCGACAAATGCCGACTTAAGCAGAAAATGATTATCAACAAATACGCTACCGAGGATTATAACTTCGAGACACCCGATACCGATCTTCTGACCAATGTGGATTCCAATGTTGACGGTGTGCTGCAAGTATATGAATATCCCGGAAAGTTTACAAAAACCGATGAGGGGGAAAAAATTGCCAACAAACGCATCGAGGCCTTTGAATCCGAACAGAAGGTATTAACGGGAAACGGCTTCTGCCGGGCATTCATTGCCGGTTACAAATTTGAACTGACCGATCATTACCGCCCGGATATCAACAAGTCCTATGTACTGAAAAGCCTCGGGATGGAGGTCAGCCAGAAGCGTTATGCCAACAGTTTTGAAGCATTTCCATCCGATGTGCCATTCAGGCCGTTGCGAACCGCCCGAAAACCAAAAATTTGCGGGAGCCAGACCGCTCTGGTTGTGGGTAAAGCAGGTGAAGAAATCTGGACCGACGAATACGGAAGGATCAAAATACAGTTTTATTGGGATCAGGATGGGGAAAAAGATGAAAATACGTCCTGCTGGGTCCGGGTAGCCCAGGTCTGGGCCGGTAAAAACTGGGGCACGATGTTTATTCCCCGCATCGGATCCGAAGTGGTGGTCAGCTTTCTGGAAGGCGATCCGGATCAACCCCTTATCATCGGTACGGTGTACAATGCCACGCAGACCCTTCCATACACTCTGCCGGAAAATATGGCTAAAAGCACTATCAAGACAAGATCCACCAAATCCGGAACAGAGGGCAATGAAATTCGATTCGATGACACCAAGGACGAGGAAGAACTTTATATCCATGCGCAAAAAGATAAAACGCTGAAAGTGGAAAATGATTTTGTATCCGAGGTGTTAAACGATGAAAAAATCACGGTTGCCAAAAACCGGACGATCACTGTTTCGGAAAAAAATCATACCCTGACTGTTGAAAAAGGCAACCGCACCATCGAGGTCAATACCGGCGATGAGACGCATGACGTGAAGGGAAAGCGGACACTGACCATCACCGGAAACGAGGTCCATACCAATAAAGGCAACGTCACCCATATGATCAGCGGAAATTTTGAATTAAAAGTAGACGGTAACCTGGCCATCGATGTCAAAGGGACAATAATGATCAAGTCGGCCAGGGATTTTACCAGCAAGGCCGGAACCAGCCTGACCAACCAGGCCGGCACGACGCTGACCAGCAAGGCCGGAACCAGCCTGACCAATCAGGCCGGCACGACGCTGACCAACAAGGCCAGTGCATCACAGACCGTTGACGGCGGCGGGTCTCTGACGCTCAAAGGCGGTATGGTAAAAATCAATTAGTGACGACTTTGTAGCCGCATGTGAAACAAATTTCAAACGGACTGACTATGCCAGATTCTTCCGAAAACAAGCAGGCATCCGGGTTGCCCCGTAATGATCCGGAAAACGAAACGGAGCATGCGGTCGTGGCACAGCCGGATGCCGATACAGACGATAACCTGCTCGACGGAGAAGACCTTTCCGTTGACGAAGAAGGCCGGATCATCAGCAGAGTCAATTTCAAAGTGGGCAAACTCGAAGGCGAATCAATCACCTATGATGAGACCGGTAGAATTACTGAAAAGGCATATTTTGAAAATGACAAGCTGATCCGGACGATCGCCTATGATGAGACCGGCCGGATTTATCAGAAAGCGCACTTTAAAGACGGCCGGCTTCACGGAGAAATGATCCTTTACGAAGAGGGCCGGCCCAGGACAAAAATGTATTATCAGAACGGCCTTCAGAACGGGCAGATGATCCACTATGGAGACGACGGTCAGGTTACCGGCTCCGTCAATTACCTTAACGGCAAATTAAACGGGGAAAGCCGATGGTATGACACTGAGGGGCGGCTGCTGATAACCTCCCCATACAAAGATGATAAATTATGCGGTGAAAAAAAAGAATATTACCCGGGCGGTCAGATCAGGGAAAAGGCCGTTTACAGCAACAACCGATTGCATGGCGAACTGCTCCGATATCATGAAAATGGCCGCATCAAAGAAAGCATTCACTATCAGGATGGGCGACAAATCGGGAACCGAATCGAATATGATCAAAATGAAACCATAAAACACGAATCTTCTGAAAAAAAGAGTTTGTTTGCCCGGCTGGCAAAATTCAAAATCAAACGGCCTGAAATTTGAGCCTTCTTTTGGATAGTCGGACATCGAGAATTTGCCGCTATAATAGCAGAAGGCGTTTAAAAAGGACGAAAAATTATGGGACAACAGGTTTGTATGGGAGCGATGCTCAAATGCAGCTTTGGCATGGCACCCGGTTCACTGATCGTTTTACCGCAAAACAGAGTGCTCACCCAGACTCCGGCGGCCAATATCATGGATAACAAGCCGATGGTCAATATCATGCCGTTCGGGATGTGCTCTTCAATGGCAAATCCTGCGGTGGCCGCTGCAACCGCCGCTGCACTGGGCGTTTTAACTCCCATGCCCTGCGTGCCGGTCACACCGGCTCCGTGGGTTCCGGGAGCGCCCACCGTGCTGATCGGCAATCTGCCGGCGCTGAATAATTCTTCCAAATTGATGTGCATGTGGGCTGGAGTGATCGAGATTACCAATGCGGGTCAGATGACCGTGAAGATACCATAACAAAAGGAGCGCTTATGTCTTATGATTTTTCCTTAAATAAAAAAAAGATCGGGTTGCTGCTGACGGGTTTTACCGTGCTGACCATACTTGTTTTTATTGCAGGCTGGCTCCTGGGACTCATGATGAACCTGCAGCGGGAGGCACCGCCATTGACCGAATACGGGGCCGCGGGAAAAAACATATCATTGCCTGCACCCCCGCCTGCCGCGATAACAAAAAGCGCCTCCATGCCCGAAAAAAAGGCAGATCAAAAAGCGTTGACGGCCGCGGTGGAAACGCCCGCAGCCCCTGAAACTGATCCGGTTCAGGAAAAAGCCCCGGCATTAAAAACCGATGAGCCGGTTTCAAAAGACAAATCGAGCCCGTCGACAGCGCCAGCTCCGGCACCAGAAGCCCCCGAGAAAAAAAAGAATGAAAAAATGTGTTACTCGATTCAGGCCGGCGCATTTCTGTTCAAGGGCAACGCGGAAAAACGTCTGTCAGAATTAAAGGGAAAGGGATATAACGCCTACATCTTTGAGACAACCGATCATCTGAATCGAAAATGGCATGCGGTAAAAACCGCCGATTTTACAACGCTGCAAAAAGCTTCTTCGGCACTTGCTCAGTTTACGAGGAAAGAGAACATGCCGGCGGTGATTACTTGTTTTAAATCTCTTACGGCTGTTGATCCTGAAAAGGATATGCGGTTAACCAGATAAAGAATTGCGGGGCTTGATCATAACTGCGGCCATAACATCGTGAGAACCGTCCCGCCCGTTCCCGGCTTCTCCAGCACGATACGGGGGGATGCCGGGAACGGCCGGGACTTGGAAACTACACGCAAGAGAATATGGCCGCAGGTATGATCAAGCCCGGATTGTGATATTTCCGCAAGGATGACACTTCACAGATTCATCTATGGCTTTTTCTCACGGTGTTGCCTGGGTATTGTCCGAACGCAAATAAAACCATGCACTTTACATCAAATTGACGAATTGGCTGTTACCGATTATGGAAAAAATACCTTTTGTAAAATACACGTTGTTTGGCAACAATTTCGTTATTATTGATGAAACCGAATCGCGTCTGCTGACCGAATCGGAAAAATCAGATGCGGCCGTCCAGCTAACCCATCTTTGTTTCGGGATAGGCTCTGACGGGTTGATTGTCATCCAACCGTGCCGGCCGGATGTTATAAAGGACATCAACGATACGCGGCATTACTGGAAACAGCTTCCGGATTTATCGGATTCAAATTATATTTTGCGAATGTTTGAACCCAATGGCGATGAATCCTACAGTTGCGGAAACGGGTTGATCAGCATCGCCCACTACCTTTATACGCAATATGGTATTTCATCGGCACGAATCGCAACGGAAGTTCCCGGAACCTGTCCCAAGGTGATCAGCATCGGCAGCAATACTCAACAAAACGAATACTGGGCCAACATGGGAACGCCCCGGCGCATTCCATCCGAATTAACCTGCCTGTCATCCATAGAGCCCTATGACGGCCATATTGACAAAATTAACGGGCTCAAAATCGAATTCAGAAAGAACGGGCAGCCTTTTTTTAAAAATGAAACAGAATTGACGCTTTCCGGATATCTGGTTTTTACCGGAGAACCCCACCTGGTTGTGTTGACCGAAAATGGATTTTCTCTGAAAGCGCTGGCTGAATTGATGTTTTTCCCCCCTCACCCGGAGCGGGCACCAATCATTGAAACCCAGAAAATGCTCCATTTCAGCGCCGGTATCGTTCAGCGCATCGGCAGGGATTTGATTCGAAATTATGCAGAACAATTTCCAGCCGGTATCAACATCGATTTTATCCGTATTGCCGATGAACCCGGCATTGTGGAATACCGCTGTTTTGAAAGAGGGATTAATCAGGAAACACTGGCATGCGGAACGGGTGCGGTGGCTGTATCGGCTGTCGCGCAACGGCTTCATCTGATCGAGACGACCGATCAGATTACCATCTGGCCGCATCGCTGTCGGTGGTACGATCCGAGCGCTCAGTATTGTGTAAAAAACCATGGCGGGGATCGAATCCTTTACGGAAATCCGACCATGATCTGCAGGGGGGTTTTAACTACCCCATTGATAAATGCAACCTGTCTGAAGAACCGAAGGATTGAAGGGTTATAAAATTTTACCATATTAAAGGCGTACTTATGGCGCATCTTTTCCGAGGATGAATGAATGAAAGTAACATGCACGAAATGCAATACCACCTTTGAAATCAAAAACAGTCAGTTACAGGATAATCTGTCGGGGGTAAGTTGCCCGCGATGTCACCATGTTTACTCACCTGTCCCGGATACATCGGCCACGCAATCAGCCCCGGATTTGCCCGCCGGGCAGAAAGGGTCGGCTTCAGCCCGTATTCCGGCGGGGCCGTCCGTTCGCTTTTCATTTAAAGCATATCTGATTGTCAGTGCCCTTGTGCTGCTGATCCTTTCCCTCGGATTCAATGCCATGCTGAGCCTGACTTCCCTGGAAAAACTCTATGTGGAATCAACCGTTTCACAATATCGCGTCATGGGAAAGGACCTTCAGCGCAATATCCAGAAATCCATCCGGTTCGGAAAGAAAATCGAAAAATTCGTCGGAATGGATAGTATCCTGCTGAAAACCCGACAGAACATCATCGGTAAAATCAATGTAGCAATCATGCCCGATACAAAAACGGATACGAATCTGAGCCGTCAGTCAGAATCGGATATTTCCGTATCGGTTGCCCTGCCGGATGGTTTCATCCAATACAGCACCGATAAAAAACTTACCGGAACATCACTGCCCAAACAAATTCGAGGCAGTTATGATGAATCAACAGACGAAAAATCTGATCTTGAAAATGCCTATATCAAATACAACGGCACCTATAACATCATGCTGCCGGTGCACGATTCAAATAAAAAATGGGCGGCAACCGTAATCCTGCGGTTTGACGAAAACCAGATCAAAGCCCTCTTCAGTAATGTGATGGCTCAAAATCTGATCATTATTTCAATTATCCTTGTCTGTGGTTTTATCGTTCTGATCATACTTCTCGGACGGGTGACCCGACTCAAGCCCGGGGACAATAAATTTCCCAAACTGAAAATTTCTCTGGTCATATTCATCGTCATCGGATTGGCCCAGATCGCTTTTTCCGGCTTGAACATTCACGCGTTCAAAAATTATTATCTGCGGATCAATACGGAAAAAAGTCATATGCTCACAGCCCTGCTGAAAGATGACCTTGAATACCTGTTCAGCAAAGGCATTAAAATCAGCAAGCTTTCCAAACTGGATGTTTCTTTGAAAGAAATCCTGTCCGCTGCACCGGAGCTCAAGGACATCACCGTTTACGATGAAGAAAAAAATCCGCTGTACATCGCCACCCAGGGGGGCATGGTTGATCTTCAGGAATCAGCCCCGGGCATACAGTCTTACGAAAACCCCGTCACCGGTCCGGATCAAAAGTATCATTTTCAGCTGAATCTGATCAAAGACGGAAAAGTCCATGGATACATCTCCACAAACATTTCGAAAGAGGCCCTGTTCGATCAGCTGCTGGAAATTACGATGGATTCCGTGACGGTTCTTGTTATCTCAATTCTGTTTTTCCTGGAATTGATGATTCTGTTTTTGCCGTTCATCGAAAAGCATATGGCGGGCATTGAACATCATTTAACCATTCATTACAGTGCCATTCGTCCGGCAGCCTTCCTGTTTCTGTTCGGCATCGACATTTCCATCTCGTTTATACCCCTTTATATGGAAAAACTCTACGAGCCGATGTTTGGTCTATCCAAAGAAATGGTTCTGGGTCTGCCGATTTCAGTGGAAATGTTTTTTGCCGGAATCGCGCTCTTTATCTCCGGCGCGTGGCTTGATCGACGCGGATGGCATGAACCGTTTCTTACCGGCCTTTTCCTGGGCGGTATAGGTATCCTGTATTCGTGGCAGGCCCCCAATGCCATACATTTCATCATATCCCGGGGCATTGCCGGCCTGGGATACGGTCTTGCACTGATGGCTTCTCAAGGATTTGTTATTACCTTTACCGACCCAAAAAGCAAGGCGCAGGGACTTTCTCACGTTGTGGCCGGTATCTTTGCAGGAAGTATATGCGGCGGCGCAACCGGCGGCATGCTGGCGGAGCGGATCGGCTACAGCCCGGTGTTTTTCATCGGCGCTTTTATCGAATTTTTTGTCATAGTCTATATCCTTGTGTTTATGAAAGAGGCCATAAAAGCCGCCAGGCCAAAGCCCAAACCGTCTGTTGACAAACCGTTGAAACAGCCCATCAAAATAAACGATTTTTTCCGGTTTATTTTTAACCGAGAGGTGCTCGGACTGATTTTTCTCAGCAGTTTTCCCGCGGCCATCGCCGTGGTCGGGTTTCTCAATTACTTCTGCCCTATTTATCTGAACCGAATCGGTTCATCCCAGTCGAGCATCGGACGAATCTTCATGATCTACGGCATTTGTCTGATTTATGTTGCACCCTTTATCAGCCGATATGTGGATCAATCGGACAATAAAAAAATATATATCGCCATCAGCGGTTTTTTAGGCAGCATGGCATTTTTGTCCTTTTATTTTTTCGAAGGGATTGCTGTGGCTGCGTTGGCGGTGTTGCTTCTGGGGCTGTCCAGCAGTTTCGGCTTTGCTTCCCAGAATGCCTATGCCCTGCAACTGGATGTCACCAAACGCCTCGGCGCCGGCAAAGCGATGGGGATCATCCGTTTGGCAAACCGAATTGGTCAGGTCCTGGGGCCGGTGTTATTCGGTTCGATCATTGTTGCCACAAAGATTAAAAACGGCATTGCCTATGTCGGCTGGACCTATCTGGCCATTAGTTTGATCTTTCTGGTTTCCGTACTGAAAGACAGGGGAAAAACCCTGTTGACGCATAGTTCCAAAAGCTGAATCGACGCTGCAATACCCCGCCGGACAGTTGAAATTCGGAGAGGTAACACAGCGCAGATTATTGAAAAACTGTCTGAAAGGCAAAAAAGTGACACAGGTTCCTGAAAAATTAAACCTCAAATGCATTAAAGACTTTGAGCTGAATCTTTCGGTTGCCGATGCTCCGGCCACCACCATCCGTGCCGAGGCCATGACAACGGCAGACATCCTTCAATGGCCGGATAAGGCCCGGGAAAAACTCAAGTCAGAACTGGAAGAGTTGTTAGTCCGGGTGTTTGAAGACATGCCGGAAGAACAGAAACAGTTTGCCGCCTATTATTTTAAAAAACCGGAAAAACTGTTTCAGCGGCAAGTGATCCTGTTTCGGGATCATTGTGGCAAGCTGGTTGCGACAACCATTTTAGATCAGGGCAGCGTGCAATACAATTTTCGGACTCTCCAGGGCATCCATATGATGGTGCGGGCCGTGTTGCCGGAGTATCAGAGTTCAGGCATCGGAAAAACCATCGCTGCCAAAATGCTCATGGAGTTGCAACCCGATGTATTGTTTACCACCTGTGCCCAATCCTCCTCACTGCATTCCTGGATACAGCTTGTACAAAAAGGAGTGGTCACCGGATTTGAGGTCTATCCCCGGTTCGAAGAAAATGGCGGCGCAAAGCAGCTGGTGACCGTGCCTTTTACGGATATCGATTTTGCCGTCACCACCTTCAAACAGGTCTATATCGGATTTGCAGACGGACAGCAGGATTGGATCGACAACGCAATTCGAAATCTTACGGTGCTGATGACGAGAAAAAATATTCACATGCCCTACGTGTTTCATCCCTGGGAAAAAAACGGAAGAAAAGATGAGCTTGCAGCGGCTCTGGGGATATCCCGGGATGACGGGATGCTGGTCATGTTCAAAAAAAAAACGAACGGGCACAACGGATGACACCCCTGCGGGAACAAGAGAGCTGCCTGACGCCGGAGCGTTACCTTGACATCGTATGTGAGCATCTTCCCGTGGTGGACCGGGCGATCAGCAACTATGGCACAAAACCCCTGGCTGCTTATCTGGAACAGTTTACGCAACAAGTTCCCCCTGCTTTTCAGCCACGAAATGACCTTTTTGATGTGATATCCGGTTATACGTCTCAGCTGCTGGGCCGCTCGGTTGCCGAACGGCTTGTTTACGATCTGGCTGCTTCGCCGGTTGTTCTGTCAGCCAATCATCACGGCATCGATTCATTTTCTCACTCGATTCAAGGCAATCTTCTTTTTTCCCTGCGTTCGGCTGCCGCTTGCCGGTGTGCTTCGACCGTTCCGGTTTTTTCCTTTGGCAATGTCCCGCTGAACAATGCCACCTATCCAAGGGGCCTGCTCATTTATCATATCAACGCCGACAAGATGGCTGACATGCCACTGAGATTGCCTGTATTTCCGGATCGGGACAAAAGAAAAATGGTCTGCGCCGCGCCTGCCTTTGATCCGGCCATGTTAGACAGAGCCGGCCGCCGGCTTGACAGATTGATCCGGGACAAACAGATTTCTTCAACAATTTACACCCCGGCAACCGATATCTTGCAAAAATACTGCGCTACGCCGGCGGTTGCCGCTCTGAACAATTATTCTCAGCAGGCAGTACTTGTCAATAACCGGATCTGGAAGCGGCTCTTCTGCGAACGCATCACGCCACCCGAGCTGATTTACATCGAATCGGAAAAAATTGTCGCCAGACTTCTGGAACAGGATCTGCAAAATACGGAAAGCCTGCCATGGGCCGTGATGTTTGACCCTGAACTCAGGCAGCGGGTCATCTCCGAACTCAATGGGGTAAATGGTTGCTGGGAACTGAAAGGCCTGTGCCGGCGGTCTGATAAAAACGACTGTAAAACCGCATCAAACCCACCGGCGACAAAGGCGGGCACCCTCTTTTTCTGGGGTATCGATCACTGCGGAAGAAGAATTCCGTTTTATCTTGCAAGCAACGGGGCGAATTCAGCCGTGCTTCAGGGCATCGATGACCGGGGCCGGCAGTGGGAACTGCCGTACAGCCCTGAAAAAATCATCGGCGCGCTTCAAAAAAATATCCTGATTCCCTCTCTTTTCACCTGCTTTCTGACCCTGTCATTTGCCCGGGGAGTCATCTGCGCGGGGGGATATTTCCAGGGGGAATACCTTCCATCGATGCAACAGGGCATCGTTTCGGCACTGGAAAAAACCGCCGGCTACCACGACGTTGCCGCTGTGGTGGGAGCCATCCCATCGGGCCGTTACCTTTCCGGAATGATTGCGGTAATGACCCGCTCCAGAGAAAATTTACTGATTCCTTCAGGCCCCCTTGAAATCATTGCCGGCGGAGGCCTCACCCTGAAAGATATTGAACGCATGCGGTCGATGTCTTTACAAGACGCGCATCTGGCAGGATTGTTTGAAACCCTTCCGGATGCTGTCTTCCCCGAAAACTGTTTACCGCCCGGATGGAAAATGCAACTGGCAGCGGATTGCTACCAGCGGTTAAGGGAAAAAGTCGTTCTTAAATAATCTGCGGTTTCGTAAAAGATTCGATTCCCGTGTTGCGGCGGACGCTGCGGAATCTTTCCGGGTTTATTATTTTCCGGGCTCCTGAGGCACGGTAATTTCCTGGTAAATTTCATCGGCGGCGCCCAGAACATCCACCGGCGGATCGAATCCTATGATTTCTGCGGTTTTTAAATTGATGGCTATTGCCGGCGGATCTTCAAAAATTTGATCGAGCTGACCGGGTTTTGCCCCATTGAACACCCTGGCAATGGTCTCCGCATGATATCCCCCGACATACTTGAACCCGGCCTGAGAAATACTCATGAGCAATCCATATTTGACCGGTTCCGAACCTGACTGGGCAAACGTTGGAATTTGATGGGAATTTGTAATTTTTACAATTTCCGGAATCGTTTTGGGATTGACCCCTTGTTGTTCCGTAACGTAAATCGCATCGACTTTTTCTGCAAGTTCCCGGAAACATCTCAAAACTTCCTTATTTTCCTCTTCAAGGGTCAGCCCCTCTTTAAAAAAACAACTTGTGATTTCAAATCCCAATTCCTTTGAAGCCTTTTCCACAATATCGACGGCTGCATAGCTTCTGCCGAGAACCGTATTCTTATAAGCCAGTCCCAGGTTTTTAAAACCGATAATATCATGGAATATTTGTATCTGACGCTCGTAGCGAAACGGATCAACACGGGCATGGACATGCGCGTAGCCTGAATCTTCAACGCTTTTGATGATGCCGGCGGATACCGGGTCACTGGTTGAAAGCACTATGACCGGAGTGTCGTGCGAGTTGTTGGCGAGGTCTTTGCCCGCCCATGTGCCCATAGCGATCACCAGATCAATATCTTTTTCCCGGGTCAACCGGGCGAGTACCTTTTCAGTGATTTGACTGCGAGCCGTTTTGTCCCAGCCGGCACTATAATAACCATCATTGACGAAACGGATGAAATTGCTTTTTGAGCGGGATGCCAGCCAGTCCCAGAGTTCTTTGGTTTGAGAATCGTTTTGAGGCGGTAACGCTTCCGTTTCAATCCAGCCCAACTCCATCAGGCCTTTTATCGTGGCGACAAGTGTTTTTTGATAATCGTCATATTTTCCCCCTTCGTAATATGCAATACGCCACATCTTGCCGTGGTTTGTTTTTGGCGTAGTGCTGAAGTCAATCCTGTCTGCGGCCGACGCAGGCAGATAAAAACAAAATAAGCCAAAAACCAGTACCGCAATCATTTTTTTCACTATCTTCATACAATGTCTCCCTCGATGATAGAATCAACACAATTGTGATGGTATAACTGCTGCTACCAACGTAATTCTCAACTGGCCGATGATGTTGATTGCTGATCAACTCACGTACGATTCACGTTTGACGTGAATGAATCGTTTCATCAGCTCCCATAGGTCCTGAATTTGCAGAATTTTATAGACAAGGCGGGTCATTTGCAAGAAAAAATATCTTTTTTGCCTGTTTCACGGGCAGTAGATGCCTCCGATATTGACAGCCCTGTTGGCTGAAAAAGTCTGATGCCGGTAACAACGCCACAATAAATACAATGCGCCATTATAGGGATTGGAGCAGACGTATAAGCCGATACGCTACGGGGATTGAACTCGTGTTGACACGAATATAAATCTATGACCATATATAAGGCTTTATATGGAACCGAC
This sequence comes from Desulfobacterales bacterium, assembly GCA_028704555.1. NCBI lineage: Bacteria > Pseudomonadati > Thermodesulfobacteriota > Desulfobacteria > Desulfobacterales > Desulfobacterales bacterium. The sequence goes on along the minus strand of JAQWFD010000043.1, from coordinate 2,062 downwards.
TGCTGTATTGATGCCATTCAGGGGTTTTCCAACGTGCGTCCCCCTCAAGATAACGACATGGTTGTACAAAAGGGGGGACATAAAATAACAAGTTCTACGCAGGCGCAGACATCATGATTTCATACAGCATATTTATTGTGGATGATGACCCGTTCATCTTGAATCTACTGAAAGAAGCTTTGAGTTCGGATTATAAAATTGCGGGCTTCTCATCTGCCGAGGCCGCTTTCAACACGTTAAAGCACACGCAACCGGATCTGATTCTGCTCGATATCGGCCTTCCGGGCATGGATGGCATTAAAGCACTGAATAAGATCAAACAGCTGTACCCGGAGATACTCGCTGTGATGCTGACGGCCGATGAAGATATTCAAACCGTGATATCGACCATGAAATCCGGCGCTCATGATTATATTGTAAAACCGGTACACATCAAGACACTTGAAAAAACGATTCACAACGCATTTGAAACCATCCGGCTGAAAAAGGAGGTCCTGGCCCTCCAGGAAAAACAGCTCGAAGATCATCTGCCCTGTTTTATCGAAGAAAGCAAAGCCATCCGGGATGTCATGGAATTTATAAAAATGGTGGCCAAAAGCCCGGACACGCCTATTCTCATCCTTGGGGAAACCGGAACGGGCAAAGAATTGATAGCCCATGCCATCCATTACCGAAGCCCCAATTACAAAGGCCCGTTTATCGCCGTAAACTGCGCTTCGCTTCCGCGGGAGATCGTTGAAAGCGAACTGTTCGGATATGAAAAAGGAGCGTTCACCGGGGCCAGTACATCGGGGAAAAAAGGACTGATTGAAGAAGCGGCAGGTGGCACCCTGTTTCTCGATGAAGTCGGGGATTTGGATCTGGAAACCCAGGCAAAACTGCTTCGGTTTCTGGAAGAAGGCGAATTTTACAAGGTCGGCTGCACCCGAAAAATCAGCATTAAAACCCGTGTAGTATCGGCCACCAACCGGAATGTGGACAAAATGGTCGAAGAGGGCCGTTTCAGAAAAGATCTTTATTTTCGATTGGGCGTCATCAAGGTTCATATCCCTTCATTAAACGAACGCAAAGAAGACATCATCCCTCTGGCCAAGTATTTTTTGTATAAATTCGGAAAAAAATTCAACAAAAGCTTTATCGGAATCTCTCCGGAAGCACTGCAGGCAATGATGACTTACAGATGGACCGGAAATATAAGAGAATTCAGAAATATTATTGAACGCGGCGTTCTCATAGGCAGCGGTCCGGAACTTACCGCGCTGGACTTAGGATTTGAAAATGCCGACCGGTGCGACATCGGTCCTCAGGGTATCAACGGAATGCAGATTTCCCCCCTTCCCGCCGGTGGTATCGACCTGCCCGGCATACTGATGTCGATCGAAAAATATTATATACAACAGGCTTACAACATGACCAGTGGAAACGAATCCAAGGCGGCCGGCCTGTTAAAAATGAACCATCACACATTTCGATATCGACGCAGAAAACTGTTCGCCGACTGACCGCGCGCAAAATTTGAAACTATTCGAAATTTGTTTCGCAATTTTTCTAAAAAATGACAGTTTCAAAAATTCCGCCCTCCGGATTAATTCAGCTTAACATCCCGATTTTACAAGCTATTCAATTTTATTTGGCTGGTTGGCACAGTTTATGCTGTATACTACGCTATACAGATGATAACCAAAACTTAAAATTAAGCCTTTCAACAGCTTTTAAAAACACTCTTCGACGGGAGTTAATTTGTGACAAACCATCAAACAACCTGATAGTAAAATAGTGCCATCGGTTCTGTTTTAGCCGGTGTTACTATTATTCACCCTCACCAATAGCCTATGTCATGATTAATTCTCCTGGGGGCATGCCGGAGACGCCTTAATGGCCTCCGGCATGCCCTCCTCCCTCCTCTGATTCAATCGGTCTGCATATTCAGCCACGCTCAGAGGCCTGGCATCGGTTTTCTCTCCCCGGATTCTTCTTCTGCTCTTTTCTGGCCCCTGGCCGCCAGGTCAATACCGGAGCACCTGATCACTGCCGCTGATTTCCTCGATCATTCTGGCCGCAC
>JAQWFD010000042.1 GCA_028704555.1 Desulfobacterales bacterium | reverse complement strand
TGGGTCACTACATTGACTTTCAAAAAATTCTGATCTAAAAATATCAGATAGTTAGATGACTCATATGGCTCAATTTGGCCAAATTTCATCCTCTACGCCATCAATTTTGGCGAACTTGGGTTAGGAAGAATGAACCAGTATCATATCGCCCGGAACAATTCAACAGCATGCTTGAAGTGGTCTATCTTTGCCGTTTCCATCGCCCATCGTCGTCTGTGCCCTCACAGCGCCGGGGTGCCGGAGGTGCATACGACACGACAGCGCACCCGGTAGCTGAAAGGCCACACCTGACCGCCGTTCAGGGCCTTCAGACAGAATAACCGTGATCCATGAAAGTCATTGACACGGTTATCACTATGGGTATATTTTTGAATATCAATTCGTTACCGATCCAACTGTGCAGACCCGTCATTTATATACTCAACATTCCTGATATCACATTATCATACGGCGCATCGTTCGTGACCTTCCGGAAACCGGATAGTTCTTTTTCAAATTCAAGGACTGCAAAAATTTCAACCAACGCAAAACCTGACGTATTTCAAGGACTAAATCTTCTCCTGACCCACATGGGGATAATAGACAATTTCGATCAGCAATCTCTGTAAACCCCGGAAAACGGATTTGTAACCGAAAAAGCGGAGGTAACCGATGGATGTATGGATAGCCTTTCTGACAGGATCAGCGATAACCTTTTTTGCATGCGCCTTTATTTTCGGATTATTGAATATCGGTAAAAAACCGGATTCAAAACCGGATATGTCTTCTGCCGGTCACCTGCCGGCCGGAAATCAGCACCCGGCAACCGATCCATAAGCGTCTGAGGCAACCAGAAAAATCCCCTGAGCCGGGTAGGATTGCGAAAAAATATCTTCCATCCGGACGTCAGACAACCCGGATGATGCCGTTTTGTTCATCGATATCGAATGCCACGTCGATGAACTGCTCACAGACATAACAGTTGGAACGGATATGACCGGTGATCTGATTGGTTTTCATGCGACCGCGCGCCAGTGCCAGCAACGGGATCAGGTTGTCGGCCAGATGGCAGTCAACTGCCGCATCCGAATTCAACAATTCAAAAAGTTTTGTCGCGGCTGTTTCGCCCACGATTTCAGCGCGTTTGCCCCTCTGCCCCAGGCAATCGGCCCCCATGGATACACCGCCCCGGCTACCGACCGCCCACAGCGTAATAATGGCGCCGCTGGAAGCCGACGGGCTATATTGCTCCATGATGTCCACCGGCCACAACCCGTTAAGCCTGTTCGTAGCGCCCGAAATCATCCGCTTTGACACCTCGGCCTTCTTCAGCGACCCGGAAGCTGATGCCACCCCCTTTATACAGACCGGCTGTTCTTTTTCCAGCAGCATGATCGGGGCCACTTTGCTGCGCAAATACCGGAGGAAATGGCCCATCGTATCAAAATCGTCGATGTGATATCCGGGCCGGACGGTAATATCCACCCGGCCCTGTCCTTTCGGGAAAAAGCCCCTGCGAATGACATGGCTGTCGATGCCGGCAAACGCATTGGCATAGGGCACGATGATGTGCTTGAAATAATCGATGGGGATGCTCCACCTCGTATCCGTACCACCGGTAAGCATCAGATCAATACGGCTGCCGGCAAACATGAGCGGCAGCATCAGGGATTGAAGCAGGAGGGTAATGGAACCGGCCGTGCCGATATCAATCGCCAGGGTCTTTGGAACCAGCCTGCCCGGAACAAATTCAATGCGGGAGGATTTCAATGCCCCGCCCTCGACCTTTGCCCCCGTAAGCTGTTGAAGCGCATCGATACAGGACAGATGCTGCCGTTTCAAACCGGGAACCGGACGGTTATGCCGGATGTTTACGGCTCGAAACGGCTTTCGGGTAAGTGCCGAAAATGCCAGAGCGGTCCGGATGATTTGTCCGCCGCCTTCCATATATGACCCATCGATGGTTATCATAGTCCTGTCAGTGATCTGTTATCTTGTTACCCGCCTTTTTTACGTTCCCTGCTGCCTGATTTTTTTACCCTGACATCTCTCATCGAATTTTTAATTGGCATTGGCGAAACATTGAATTAGAGTGTTTTTAAATTAGCATTGGAATCGGTCCGCTGTCAATTTCGCTGTTTTACGCCTGAGGTTTCTTTACGGGAAATTATGAAAAAAATTCTGATCGATGCGTCATCTGCCATTCTTCTTTATAAATCCGGTCTGTTTGATATCCTGACCCGTACGTTTTGCACCCGTATGACAGCGTCCGTTTATGAAGAGGTGACACATGATGGCTATCCGGGTGCCATGGCATTCAAAAATTTACTGAACGCAGATAGATTTACCGTTACCCCCTCCGCATCGGGGAAACCATTGTGCCGGGATCATCTCCCCGCCATGAACGCCCTGGACAGGGGTGAAAGGGATACGATCGGCGAGTATATCCACAGGGGAGGCGCTGATTTTATCATCATAGACGACGGAAAAGGCGCCGGATATTGCAGAGATAACGATATCCCATACATCAACGCGCTTCTGTTCCCAAAAATTCTGTTCATGTCCCGGGAACTGACGGAGCCCGAATGCGTCAGTAAGATGGAGGAAATTATGAAAATCGGCAGATATTCCGCAACGGTGATAGCCTTTGCGGGACACTGCACAAAATCCGATCTCGACTTTTTCCGGCCCTGAAAATTCACTGCGATTGCGCCGGATCGGATCAAAATAAAACCATCAAAGATGGTTTGACAAAACTTTACATACGTATATAACATAAACTCAAAAAAGATAAAAAACAGGCGCTTTAACAGGCGCCGCTCTTCAGGAAAGACTTTCATCCCGAGGTATTGATCCGTTTGAAACTCAACGCCAAATCCAAGCCATATCCGCCGGAGCGCTCTCAACACAAACTCCGAATCACGGCCATCGCTTTTTCCTTTGCCATCGGGTTGATTTTGATGCTCGCCAAATTTTATGCGTGGTTTCTGACCGGCTCTTCGGCGATACTGTCAGATGCCCTTGAATCGATCATTAACGTTGTGGCTGCTGCATTTGCCATGGGCAGCATTCTGCTGGCCGCCAAGCCGCCGGATGAAAGCCATCCCTACGGTCACGGCAAAATCGAATTTTTTTCTGCCGGGTTTGAAGGCGCGCTGATTGTTCTCGCGGCAATTGTAATATTTCATACAAGTATATCCCGGATGCTGAACCCGCAACCGCTTTCCTACCTTAAAGAAGGGCTGTATCTTCTGGCGGCTGCCGGCATCATCAATCTCATTCTGGGTATTCAGCTTGTCCGGACAGGAGAAAAAACCCGATCTCTGGCGCTCTACGCGGACGGCAAGCACATCCTGACCGATGTATATACTTCGGGCGGCGTCCTGATAGGGTTGGTAATGGTAAAACTGACCGGCTGGTACCAGTTTGACGGAATTATAGCCTCAGCGGCCGGATTAAACATTTTAATCTCCGGCGGTAAACTGATCCGACGGGCCTTTGCAGGTTTGATGGATGAATCCGATCCCGACCTGCTTCAACAGATTGCAACCCTGCTTGCCGAACGGCGCAAAGATATCTGGATTGATATCCATCAACTTCGGGCATTTAGTTCCGGGAATCAGATTCACATTGACTTTCATCTGATACTTCCCCGAAATCTGAGTCTGGAAGAGGCCCACCGGGAAGCAAAGATCATGGAAAAAATCATCGATGATCATTTCCATGGAGAAACCAGCGTACTGATACACATGGACCCCTGTACTATCCAGAATTGTCCGATATGTTCCCGGAATCTATGCAAACTTCGTCAGACCCGGACAGAATCGGTCATTGACTGGAATCGAAAAACCCTGACAGCCAATAAGAAAAAACCATTTCACGAACAAAGCAACTCCGCTTGACTTGACGTCATCTGACCCATACCGGCAGGTCAACCGCATTCCAACACACGGACAGGTCTCTCCCTCCGAAGGGGGATTCCGGGGAGGAAAACAATGAAGGCGATAGTGCTCAACGGTTTTGGCGGACCGGATGTCATGAGTGTCGAAGAGGTCGATAAACCGGTCGTATCCGAAGGCCAGGTTCTCGTTAACGTCAAGGCTACCTCTGTCAATGCACCGGATCTTGTTCAACGGAAGGGGAAATATCCTCCCCCGAAAGGCGACTCTGATATCCCCGGTGTGGAAATGGCCGGCATCATCGAATCGGTTGGAGCCGGTGTCACATCCTGGCAACCGGGCGATCGGGTCATGAGTCTGGTCGGGGGCGGCGGATATGCCGAATATGCCACTGCCTGGGCTGATCATTTGATCCGGATCCCGGATTCCATGCGCTTTGAGCAGGCGGCCTGTGTCTGCGAAACTTACATCACGGCCTTTTTGAATATATTCATGACCGGAAATTTCAAAAATGGCGAATCCATTTTAATCCATGGCGGGGGCGGCGGCGTGAACACGGCAGCCGTTCAACTGTGCAAAACGCTTACACCCGATTCAACAGTCATGGTAACCGCATCGCCCGGAAAAATTGAACGCGTCAGACAGCTGGGGGCCGATGTGGTAATCAACTACAAAGAGCAGGCCTTTGTGGAAGAAATCAAATCCGTTACCGGAAAAAAAGGCGTCCATCTCATACTGGACCACATCGGGGCCGATTATCTCGAACCCAACATGAAATCCCTGGCCTGTGGGGGGAAACTCATCATCATCGGCGTTACCAGCGGCATCAAGGCTGAGCTGAATCTGGCGCTGATGATGGTCAAACGTCAGCAGATTATCGGCTCCGTTCTCCGGTCGCGTTCCATACCGGAAAAAGCAGCCATTACCGCGGAATTTACCCGAACCGTTCTTCCTAAATTTGCCGACCAGTCCATCACCCCGGTCATCTGGAACGTTTTCCCCCTGGAGCAGGTCCGGGAGGCTCACGCGGCCATGGAAGAAAGCCGCCATTTTGGGAAAATTGTGATGACGGTATAAAAAAAGGACTGAGTGCTATTACCCGTCAAATTTAAGGCTTTCAATTTCAACATATCCGAATTTTCCCGATAGACAAATTGCATACCTCATAGAATAATTGAACTTGATCATAACTGCGGCCATATTCTCTTACGTGTAGTTTCAAAGTCCCGGCCGTTGTCTCCGTATCGTGCTGGAGAAGCCTGAAACGGCCGATACGGGCCTCACGGCGTTATGGCCGCAGTTATGAACAATTGAATTAAAACAATCGGAAATTTGTCATTTCCCCCACCCTTCATGAATTGACGGTAAAGGAGACCACTATGTTTGAACTCAAACGTTTATCAAATGAATCAGTCCCGCGTGCCATCGAAAAAGCCGAGCATTACCGTTTGCTGAAAGAACCGGTTGAATCGGAAAGTATTTGTCGCGATATTCTCGAAATTGATCCGGACAATCAGAGAGCCATCACCACCCTGGTCCTGGCTCTGACAGATCAGTTCGGACAACGCCAGAATCCCGATGCCTTCCGGGAGGCATCCGAAATTGTGAATCGATTGAGCGATGAATACCGGAAATTATATTACACCGGAATCATTTTAGAACGCCGCGCCAAAGCCTATATCAACCAGGGAGCGCCCGGTGCCGGTCAAGTGGCATATGAATGGTTTGCCAGAGCGATGAGCTGTTTTCAAAAGGCCATGGAGTTAAGCCCTGCGGAAAATGAAGATGCCATTCTCCGGTGGAATTCCTGCGTGCGCATTCAGATGCGCAATCCGGATATAGCCAAAGCCACGGGAGTTGAAAGCGTCATCATGGATGATGATCCGTCGGGACCGTGGGGTGCAAGATAACCCCATTTTGTTTATGCAACGCCGGAGATAACTTAACGTGGTCAAGTGGTCGGACAGTAGCGGCAGTTCTGTATAACCGAAAGCGGCAGATGCCTGGAAAAGCATCTGCCGCTTTCGGTTATACAGAACGGATGGCATTGCCCTGCGGGCAGGTCATTTTTCGGATCTCAACCAGTCCTCTATCTCCTGCGCCTCATACTCCTCTTGTTGAATTGACAGATCCAGGTTGTTACGCAGTCCGGAATGCCCTTCAGTCTCACGATCATTTTTCAGATCAATATGCATCTGCCTGATTTTATTTACATCTTCAAGCGCTCTGCGAAGTGAAACACCGATGGCTACGCTTTTATCAATTTTCCCCAGTCGCAATCGGGGTTCAATCCCGTTATCAGTCACCTCCTCGGCGACATGGGCAAGCTGTTTCATTTTGGTCATGGAAAAATCCATAATCTGCCAGCCGGTCATCGGCGATGTCTGAAATACCCAGGAATCACGAACCGCCTGAAGCATCTGGGTATATTTGGCTTCAATGATGTGTTGCAGCTTGTCCGTCAATCCCGCCGGCAATTCGTTTTCAGCGCCCGGCACCCCCTTTGCCTGCTCAGGAGACAGTTTGTCCAGAAGTCTCTGAAATTTCACGGCATGTATTTCAGATTCCCAGGCCTCCCGGTGAAGCACCCGCCGGAGATGGGGGTCACTGGCCCTCTCCGCTTCTCCGTGATAATGTGGAATCAGTTTCTTTTCGTATGCCACATAGGACCTGAGCAGGGACGCCCGGCTGGTCGGGTCAAACGGATAAGGCGCCGGTTTCAGATCCGGTTCGCCGCCCATCTGTCCGATAATCATCCCCAGCCAGTGCATATGCCACATCTCCTCTCTGGCGCGGGAGAGCAGACTCGCCCCGATCGGCGTATCCTCGCCCTCCAGGTAGCCGTGCACCAGATAACGAATAATGGCGGCGTGTTCATCAGCCAGATCCCTGTTAAGCATCGTGATCAATTCCTGATTATTCATCGTTCACCTCCGAAGTATTTTTTTCAGGACCATATCAATTTATAAAAAGCGCCTCTGCCGGATAGATTTCTGTCGATTTAAAATAATTCTGAAAACAGCGTTGTGGTAACGACAACCGCTTATGGTATAAAAACACACATCTCTTTCAAGATAATAAAATCAGTTACCCGTGTCAAACACATCCTCATGGCAAATATAATACCACCCCTTCCGGCTCACGACTCCCGGTTGAAGTTCGATAAAGGATTGACAAACACAACACAAAATGAGTAAATTTACAAAAGTTTTACATTTTACAAAAAAGCTGACTCGGTCAAAAGTCAACGGGCACAGAGGGCCGGTATCCGTAAACCTCTGCTGGAGCAGAAAACGATTACCTTTTATCAATGGCTACTGAAAGAAAGATATCATGCTGAAGGAAAGTCTTGTAAACGAAATAGAAGAAAGTATCAAAAGAAACTGGCAACTTCCCGCCCTGTCAGATTACAAAGGCAAAACCTTATCCTATGGCGAAATCGCATCTAAAATCAAATGGCTTCATTATATCTTCAGTAAAAACAAGATCAGACAGGGGGATAAAATTGCACTGCTCGGGAAAAACTCGGAAGGCTGGGCAACCACGTACCTGGCGACCGTAACCTATGGGGCCGTCATCGTTCCCATTCTTCCGGATTTTCACCCTGATGAGATTCATCACATTATCAATCATTCGGATTCTGTTTTGTTGTTTATATCCGATGCCATGTATGAACAAATAGACACATCACGGCTGACAGGGATTCAATCGGTTTTTTCTATGGACGATTTTTCGCTCCTTTATACCCGTCATGAATCCATGTCCGGACTTGTCGAAAAATCCTGCAGCGATTATCTGAATGAATACGATACCGATCTTTCCCCCGAAACATTTTGTTTGCAACCCATTGAAAATGACCAGCTGGCGGCCATTGTCTATACATCCGGAACCACCGGATTTTCAAAAGGCGTCATGCTGTCTCACAACTGTCTGACCGCCAATATCATTTTCGCCCAGAACGCATTGAATTTGAATCCCGGCGATACAATCGTTTCCTTTCTGCCATTGGCACACGCCTTCGGCTGTTCATTTGAATTTTTATATCCGTTGAGCAGGGGATGCCACATTACGTTTCTGGGAAAAATTCCCTCTCCCAAAGTGATCGTCAAAGCGTTCCAGGAAATCCGACCAAAATTGATCCTGTCGGTTCCCCTTGTGATCGAAAAAATCTATAAAAAACACCTGCGGCCATTTTTGAATCAGAAAAAAATCCGGGTCCTGTTAAAAATTCCCGGCATCAGCAACCTCATCTATTCGAAAATCAACCAAAAATTATCCGAAATGTTCGGTAACAATTTTGAGACCATCGTCATCGGTGGTGCCGCTCTTGACAGAGAACTGGCAGAATTTTTAAGCAAAATACATTTTCGTTATACCGTGGGTTACGGATTGTCCGAATGCGGCCCCCTCGTCAGCTACTCCGCATGGAATATCGTCAGACGGTTTTCAGTGGGCAGGGTGATGGATACGCTGGAAATCAAAATCGATTCGGAAAATCCGCGAAAAATTGTGGGAGAAATTCTGGTCCGGGGTGAAAACATCATGGACGGCTATTACAAAGATCCGGACAATACGGCCGAAGCCATTGACCAGGAAGGATGGTTTCATACCGGAGACCTTGGCCAGATTGACGAAGAGGGTTTCATTTTTATCAAAGGCCGATCCAAACACATGATTCTCAATTCTTCGGGTCAGAATATCTATCCCGAAGAAATTGAATCAAAACTCAATAACATGCCCTTTGTTGAAGAATCACTGGTGATCGAAAAAGACGGAAAGCTTACCGGCCTGATCTATCCGGACTATCAGGCAGTCAACAGCAAAGGCCTGAGCGAGAATGAACTGCAGCTTAAATTGGAGGAAATCCGAAATCAATTGAATAAACAGCTGCCCGTATACAGTAAAATCTCCAGAATAGAACTCTTCACCGAGGAATTTGAGAAAACACCGACAAAAAAGATCAAACGCAGGCTGTATCAAAAATCCGGCAGTTTTTTCATAACCAACGAATCCGCAGTATCGATGGCCGGCAGATAAACCGTAACGGCCCCGGAGGCTTGGAACGGACACTGATATGGGGCGCCGCCATGGGCCCGGATGATATCGTAATTGGCCTTCAGACCAAGGCCTGTGGCGGATATGATTTTTGTGTAGTAAAGGATTGAAATAAAATCAAAATAATTTTAACATGATTCATGTCAGTTACGAAGCGTGATATCGTTTGCAAACCGGCATCGATACCCGTTTTTTAAATATCCATGAATGGAGATTTCTAAATGACCCGAACCATGTTTAACCTCCTCCCGCGAAGCATCGTCCGGGCGGTAATATTGATCGCTTGTATTTTCGTATCCGGGGCGTACGGCCAGAAAGAAGCTTCGAGTACCCGAAACAACGATCCTGAAAAATCAGCACCCATCGTTATTAAAACGCAAGCGCAGTTTGATGATATCATCGCAACGAGCGGCAGTAACCTGATCATGGTGGATTTTTATGCAGACTGGTGCAAACCCTGCAAAATACTGTCCCCGATAATAGAAGATATTGCCGAAAAAAACTTCGCCAAAGTCACCGTTTGCAAATTAGATGTGGATAAACATCGCGCATTGGCATCCAGATTCAGGATCAGCGGCATCCCCGTGGTGATATTTTTTAAAAACAAAAAACAAATTTACAAGATGTACGGTCTCCAACCCAAAAACCGTTATATAGAGGCTATCGAAAAATTGTCTCAAAAAAAATGATAACGTCCGTTTCCCCCGCTTCATCTTCAAGACTTGCCGGCTTTGATCTGTTCGAAAAGATTCCGGTTTATTTCCTTTTCCACCTCGATAAAATTTTTCAATGTCGCAATGGTCATATTCACCACCGCGCGATAATTATTTTCGTTCACTGACGTCAGATCATCCTGTACCACGTCTACAAAATTAATAACCCCTGCTCTGTAACGATGATCTTTCAAATCCGCGGCTTTTTTAAATTTCGACAGCTCCGTTTCAATGTATTGCTGTATATCGGCCGATGACATGCTCGAGTCCACCGGATTTATACCGGCGTAAGATTTTCCCCCGGAACGGTCGCCCGCTGAATTGCCTTCACCACTATCTTTTTTTGATAATTTCCATATATCAAAAATACCCAAAACGTTACCTCCTCCAAATTTGCCGTTATTGGTTATCTGTCGTCAGCTGTCAGCTTTTTTACGCTGCCTGCTTCTTACTTACGCCTCACCTTCCCCGCCCCACCGGCCTGCTCCCTGCGCTTTCCGACACTCAAGCCTCTATCCCTCCTTCACCTGAACAAGCTGATGTTCGGTTTGGACGCCATCATTTCCGGCTGGGTGCTGAAAAAACGGACGATGGTTTCTTCCACTGCGTTCAGGGTATCCTGTCGCCGAATCTGAAGATACAGACTGTGGCCGAAACGAAAATTGGCAGCAAAATATGACATGAATTCTTTAAAGCGTCTCAACGCTGTCGTCACGTCATAATATTCCGGAAGCTGTTTCAAAAGCTTTAACGCACAATCGGCGCAGGTTTCCGGTTCCGGCTGATAATCGCCTGACAGGGATGAAAAAATCCAGGGCTTAGCCACCGCAAGTCTGCCCACCATAACCGCGTCACATCCGGTGGTCTCAATCATTTTACTGCAATCTCCGGCATCAAATACATTGCCGTTACCAAATACCGGAATATCCACGGAAGCTTTGACATTGCCAATGTATTCCCATTTCGGCAGGCGGGTCCTTCGATCCGGCGCTACTCTGGGATGGAAGGACAAGGCATCGGCTCCGGCATCTTCAAAGCGTCTGGCCAGATCCACGGCAATCTGCGGATCATCCTGCCAGCCGGTTCGAAACTTTACAAAAACCGGACATGCCACCGAACGCCTGACCGATGAGACGATTTCAGCGGCCAGAGCCGGCTGCTTCAGCAGAGCCGCACCGCAGTTCTGTTTGCACAGCGCATGCACACTGCACCCGAAGTTAATGTCTACCCCGAAAAAGCCCTCATGCTCGACCCGCCGGGCAGCAGCGGCCATCATGCCGGGATCATTTCCAAAAAGCTGACAAACCAGTTCGGAAAGCTCCGCTTTTCGCCACCGGAATCCCGTCCATTTCGGTCCGTTGCCCTGCGCAACGGTTTTTGAACTGCACATTTCTGTAAACAGGAGCCCGTACCCCCCGAATGACGAAACCAGTTCCCTGAACGCAACATTGCCAAGCCTTGCCATTGGCGCAAGACTCAGCCGCGTTTGAATCTGTCGGGTTCCAATCGTCAGGGGCTGATTCAAAAAATGTGTTAAATTGATTGTCATTTCAAATCGCATGATCAGAGTAAATTGTTTGAACAGCCGGAGATCGTCAGAAATAACCGGCAACGGGAAAAGAACCGGGTTTTCTTAACCGCCTGCGTCTACAGCCCTTTTTGCCATCAGCTGTCAGCCGCCAGCTTTTCCCCCGCCGTCAGCGGCCAACAGATTGATACACCAGGACAAGTATCGAAATAATCACGCTCAGGATAAACAGCAGGCCTTCCACAGACAGCCAGCATTGAAATTTGGATTTACCCTCTCGTCGATCCCGAAAGTAAGCGGTTAAAAAGCCCAGCCCCATAACCAGCCACAGGGTCAGAATCATAACCACTATTGTTCTTGTATTCACCGGTAAAACCTCCTTATCCGTTCAGCGACCAACGAATCAATAAAATCCGTTTTCCCTTTAATCCAGGAAACCTCCGGACTATCCACAAATTCATGTATTTTTTTCAATGGCATCAGGCCGATGCCTGATTTTATCCTATATAACGCATATTCCGTAAATTTTAAATCGACTATTGAAAAAAACAGCGCTGCAGGGATAAAATATTCAGGTAGAAGAGACATTGGTTATTCGGGGATCAGTTGGCCGGGTAGCTGGATATCTGTCTTTTTATCGAATAAGGGTCAAACGAAGACCTGACCCCTTATCCTCTGACTTCCGTCAACCGTTTGAAAGGCGCTATTTTGAAAAAACACCTTGTCATCGCTGGAACGGGGCATGCGCACCTGACGCTGCTGAAACGATTGCAGGCCATCACCGGTATGGGGCATCGGGTCACTGCCATCAATCCGGGTCCCTGGCATTATTATTCGGGCATGGGGCCGGGTCTTTTATCCGGGAGGTATCAGCCGCGCCAGGCGCGGTTCAATACCATGAAGATGGTTCAGGACAGAGGCGGGCAGTTTATAGAAGGCAGCGTCATCAGGATCGATCCGGACAAACGGCATCTGATGCTCCATACCGGTAAAATTATTTCTTACGATATTGTATCGTTCAATACCGGCAGTTATATTCCGGTTGAAGGGGACATTTACGGGTCAAATCATGTATACCCGGCAAAACCCATCGAGCGGCTGATCGATGCCCGTCAGGCAATCGAAACCCGATTTAAAAAAAACCAACCCATTCATATCGTCGTTGCCGGCGGCGGGGCCGCCGGGGTTGAAATATCGGCAAATATCCGACGACTGGCAAACAGGGCCCCAACTCATGTGACAATTCATCTGATTGCCGGCCGCCGCCTGTTAGGCAGGTTCAACGAAAAGGTTCGGTATCACGCCCTGGGTTCATTGACCGCCCGCCATATTCATGTGATTGAGCAGGCCAGGTTAAAAAAAATTCATGCCCACAGCGTCGAGCTTACCGACGGCTCCATTCTGTCCGCTGACATGGTTTTCATGGCTACCGGAACCCGGCCGTCCTCGTTTTTCAGGGATTCAGGACTTCCTGTCGGAAATGACGGCGGGCTTCTTGTAAACGACTATCTGCAGTGCATCACCCGGCCGGAGATATTCGGAGGCGGAGACTGCATCTGTTTCAATTCAATGCCGCTTCCCGGAATCGGCGTATATGCCGTCCGGCAGAACCCGATCCTGTTTCATAATATTGTTGCGTCCCTCACCCATGGAACGTATAAACCGTTTACCCCTCAAAAAACCTATATGCTGATATTGAATATGGGAGATGGCACCGGCATCTTTTTCAGAAACTCATGGGTATGGAAATCAAAACTGGCACTCCTGCTCAAGCATTTGATCGACAGCCGTTTTGTAAAATCCTTTCAACTTTCGGGGGAAGGAAGGGACAGATGACAGAGGGCAAAGGGCAAAGTAAAAAAGGACTGAGGACTCACGACTCACGACTGTCCATGACTCACGACTGAATTTTTGGAGATTGAAACATGAAAAAACCGATCTATCTGGACTACAATGGAACAACGCCGCATGATCCTGAAGTGATTGATGCCATGCGGCCTTTTCTGGAAACTGAATTCGGCAATCCTTCCAGCAGTCACTGGTACGGAATCGCCCCGGCGAAAGCGGTAATTCATGCACGAAGGCAGATCGCATCGCTCATCAATTGCCGTCCGGAGGAAATTATTTTCACCAGCGGCGGAACCGAGTCCAACAACTTTGCCATCAAAGGCATTGCATCGGCATACCGCAACCGGGGCAATCATATCATCACCTCACAGATCGAACATCCTGCCGTGCTTCAGGTATGCAGTTACCTGGAATCTCACGGATTTACCATCACGCGTCTGCCGGTAGACGGCCATGGCCTGATCCGTGTGTCTGACGTTGAAAACGCCATCCGGCCGGAAACGATTCTGATTACCCTCATGCATGCGAACAACGAAGTGGGAACCATCGAGCCGGTTGAAGAAATTGCCCGCGCCGCAAAGCGCAAAAACGTGATCATGCATACCGATGCGGCTCAATCCATGGGAAAAATTCCGGTTGACGTTCAGAAACTGGGGGTTGACCTGCTCTCAATCGCCGGGCATAAGCTCTATGCGCCAAAGGGAATCGGTGCATTGTATATCCGGGAGGGTGTTGAGCCGGCGCCGTTAATCCACGGGGCCGGACAGGAAAAGGGGCGGCGCCCGGGAACCGAAAATGTTCTGGAAATTGCAGGACTCGGAAAAGCCTGCGAAATCGCAAAACGGGATATGGACCAGAACCGTGCCCACATGCAGGCCATGCAGGAGATGCTGTATGAAGGACTAAAAAAAGAAATCAGCGAGATCAGGTTCAATGGTCATCCGCGCCATCGGCTGCCCAATACGCTGAGTGTGTCATTCCGAGGACTTGAATCCAACCGTATTCTTGAACAAACAGGCCTGGAAATAGCGGCATCCCCGGGTGCGGCCTGTCATTCCGATACGGTGGACATTTCCCATGTGCTCAAAGCCATGAATATCCCCATGGAATGGGCCAAAGGAACGGTAAGATTCAGCACCGGAAAAATGACCACGGCCGATGAAATCCGAACCGCAATTCAGGTGATCGCCAACGCTATCGCTTCGCTTAAGGAGCGCTGACGCTTGAGGAGCGGCACTTCTCAAGCGAAGCGCTCTCAAAAAAGGCTTCCACCCATTGCCGATACGAGTCGATGTCTCTGGCTCTGTAAATTTTTTTGAGCACTTTCCCGTTGTCCGGAAAGGGTTGGGCAATATACCTCCACAATCCTTTCATCCTCTGCACAACATGTGAAGGGCCGCTCAACAGCTCACGGTATTGCTCAAACAGATCATCGTGAAACTGTTTGAGCGTCCCGATGCTGTCGGTGCAGACCGCTGAACCCCGTTTGATGGTTCCGGGCAGAAAAGGATCGGCCAGAACCCCTCTTCCCAGCATCCATCTGCTTATCCGGCCAAACCTCGCTGAAAGCCTGACAAAATCGTCCCGGGAACAGATATCACCGTTATACACCACAGGATGGTCGGATATTTCCAGACACATGGCGAAGCGGTCCAGATCGGTCTTGCCCGTATACATCTGCACACCGGTTCTCGGATGAATAATGATTTCTTCCAGGAGATACCGGTTAAAAACGGGCAGCAGCTCAAAAATCTCATCTGCATCATACCGGCCAAGCCGTGTCTTGATGGAAAGCCGGTTGGGAATGGCAGGCATCACCCGGTCCAGAAACGCGTCAATCTGAACCGGAAACGGCAGCAGTCCCGAACCTCTTTTTTTATTGGCTACCATGGAATGCGGACACCCCAGGTTCCAGTTCAACGTTTTATAACCCAAATCCGACAGATAAACGGCCAGACGGATAAATCCGTCGGCATCGTTGCTCAGAATCTGCGGGATAAGCGGCATGGACTGGTTCTGTTCAGGCAAAAGCCCCCTGATATGTACCGGTTTAATCTTATCCCCCCGCATCGTGCTGATAAACGGTGCGATGGCCAGATCGATCCCGTCAAAATATCGGGAAAATACGTTACGATACACCGAATCGGTGAAACCCCGCATCGGGGCAAGATATAGTTGCATGTGGATTACGAATTGATTGTTATCTGTTATGGGTTATTAATTGGTGGATAAAGTTAAGGGATATCAGCTTTTCCTGCCTACCGCCTACTGCTTACTTTTTTGCCACCAGCCATCATTTTTTAACTCAGTCCCGGGTCCTCAGCACTCAGTCCTTTTTTTCTATTTCTTTTTCACCCATCTTCCAGCATCTGCTTTTTAAACCGAGTATCCAGGATAATAATCTTTCCCCTGTCCGTGTCGGATCGGATCAAACGACCGACCCCCTGTTTTAATTTGATGCCGGTATCATAATGATACCGTTTCCAGTACGAAGACGGGGACAGGATTTTCTTTCTGGCCATCTGAATCGGGTCATATGGCGTTGGGTAGGGAATCCGGGTGATGATCACCTGCGTCAGGGTATCGCCTTTGAAATCAACGCCGTACCAGAAGGTATCCACACCGAAAAGAACGCTTTCTTTCACTGTTCGGAATTCATCGCACAGATTCACGGTGGGGCACCCTTTTTGCTGAATCAAAAGCGGGTACATCGATTCGGTGACAGCGGCTGACACCCGCGACACAATTTCGATTAAATCCGCATAACTGGAAAACAGGACCAGTGTCCGTCCCCTGTTTTTCCGGATCAGCTCCGGCAGCTGAGCCACCACAGAATGGGTCCAGTTTGTTTTATTGTCATACCTTCCGGTTACCGCTTCATCGGGGACGATGATTTCTATCGCGTCTTTTGAAAATAAAGAGGGGATTTTTTCAAACCGGAATTCTCTGGCATCCGCTTCGCCAGGCTCTTTGTCCTGAGACGGAAGCATTCCGGCAATTTCCCTGAAGGTATCAAACCGGCCCTTGTAGGTCAGGGTTGCCGCAGTGAAAACAATTGCATCTTTTTGCTGAAACATATAACGCCGGATCAGGTCCGATACTTCCACCTCATGGGCCATCAGCGTCCAGTGATTCCGAAAGCACTGAAATGCCGCCACATGATGCTGGCTGGCGGAAATGGTTTCGATCAGTTTCAATGATTCACCGTATTCTGACAACTGAGCAACCGATGTTTTAATCCGCTCGGCGGTTCTGCGTTGAAGCTTAACCCCCCTGCAGGCAGCTGCATCTTTAAGCCAGTCGAAACCCGCGCATACGCCACTGACTGATTCAACCAGCGGTTGAAGATGATATTTGATATGGCCGTTTTGAAATGCCGGATGATCGTACTGAACCGGTTGAATGTCCCCTGCCCCGGATTTCGAGCTTATTGAACTCAGCGCATCACGCAGCTGACTGATCTGATTCTTCAGAACATGAATCCGGCTCAGGGCCATCCGGATGCAAGCTTCAGGATCGCCGGCAGCGCGTTTGAGGAGTCTTCCTGCAACAGACTCGAGATAATCGGCAACAGCGGCAATATCAAAGGACCGGACTTCTTCACCAAAAGCATTTCGAACGGAATGCTCAAAATGGTTGGCTTCATCCACCACATAATTCCTGAACAACCCCGCCAGTCTTGGATCCTGATCCAGCAGCGCCAGTTTATGATGATTGGTGATGATCAAACGGGCTGCGGATGCTTCGATGGTTACAATCTGGGCAGGACATCTCTGGTGCCCGGAATGGCACCCGGTTTTAGCCGATATTTCGTGAAGCATCTGATAAAAATTGACAGGCCCCCCAAGATAATCCGCCACTTTCAGTCCGATGGAATCCGAATCGCAGTTGCGAAAATCCAGCACCCGCATCAAAAAATACAACCACGCCAGCAAACCGGGTCCGCTCAGCGTTTCCTCATAAAGGTTATCCAGCTTGACCGCGCAGATATAGCTGGACTTTCCTTTTAACAGCGAAAAAGGGATGTCTCTGTAATGTTTGAACACATCAAAAGCAACCGTCAGCTCCCGCTGATAAATCTGCTCCTGGAGGCTCTTGGTGTACGTAGAGATAACCACCCGGGCATTCTTGTTGCGGTAGAGAAATTCCAGAACCGGGATCAGATAGCCCTGGGTTTTTCCGGTACCGGTACCGGCTTCAATGGTCAACACGGCGCTATCGTTTAACGCGCGGGCCACATGACCGGCATAGCGAATCTGTTCGGATCTGCAGGTATAGCCCTTGCCGGAATCGGCCATTCCACGGTACAGCGCCTCAAGATGTTCCAGGGAAACAGGAATGAAATCCTTCGGGTCCGCATCCCGGGACGGCCGGTATCCATTTTTCTCAAGAAACTGTTTCCAGTTTCCGGTATCAACAGCGCTGCATGCATCAAACAAGCCGCCAAAATAGCATGTATAATTTTGGGCAATATGGGTAAATGCCCTTCCGAAAAGCGTATCGCTTTTTTTCAGAAAATACCGGATGACAGCGGCATAAGGAATCTGCGTGTCATTGAGCCGGGTGCTGCAAATATTTTCTACGAGAGAGACGGCCAATTCGACGATTTCATCAGACGAAAAACTTATCCTATCTTTTTTTTTCCGATTCAGAAATCCCCACAGGCTTTTTATTGAATGGGACGGAAGATGGGGAAACAAATATTCCGCGGCAAATCCCAGGTCGATAAACCGGGTCAGGTTGCAGAAGGATGATATGTGCCGGATATGATCTGAATCGTCCAGCACAAAGACAACATCCTCGGGTTTCAGAAACTGTCTGATCCGATCTGACACATCGCCCGCATCAGGGGCGCCGGCCAGCATCTCCCTTGAAATATTGGAATGACAGCGTTCCCGGGACGTCAGGCCATCATACCGGACCAGAGAACTGAAATTTTTACGGGTTCCGTCAATCGATATAACTACGGCTGAAATACTGTAGACATGACAGCCCCGGTCCGGCTTCTCCCCACAATGGGCAAAGATGAACGCCAGGCGGCAAATCGGCTGATCATACGGCTTGAGCATGCGACAATGGTTAACCGACAGCTGGCTCGACAAGCTGTTTATCGAGTTGATCCCTCAGCGGCTGAAACTCTATCCTGAGATAGGAGGCAAATGCAATTTTAAAAAACTCGGTTGCCCGGCGCCTGAGCTTTAAAAAATCCGCCGGTAAAATACGATACGTATCTCTGATATCATCATAATTCTTATCATATGAATTTTCCGATTGATTCGCATCAAGGCTGGAGCGGATGATTATAATCGTGAGGATAAAAAGTTCCTTCAGTGCCTGAAAATAATCTTCTGTCCGCTCCGCATAATCTTCCAGGCTGTCTTTCCATAAATCAGGATTTTCAATCTGATTTTCTGTGGTCTGCCGGAAATCATCAGACAAGGCCATGGCATCAAGCCCTCCGAGTATTTTATTCATGATCGGATAGACAAGTTCTGTTTTTGCGGTCAGGGGATAGACCAAATTCTTAACGATGTCTTCCATTTCAATCTTCAAATGGGCGGCTTCATATTCCAGAGCTTTTCCCAGAATGCTCATACGGTTTTTGTCGGCCTGATCCTCCTCAGGAGAAATGCCCGGCAGTTTCAGAAATGTCCGGATGGAATTGTGTATCATAAAATCAACCATCACCGACACCAGACACAGCATCCCCTGCGCGTTTTCTATTTTGACATTTTTCTTTTTCAGGAACAAACGCATATCCCGGCGCATGGGATTTCGTTTCTCCTCTTCCAGCTCCCGCTGCTGTTTTATTATTTTACCACGGCTTTTCCTGCCCATATTATCTGCACTCCTTTCAATTGACTGGTTAATGATTACCGGCTATTATCAAAAAAATCCCTGTTTGGCAACGAGTCATCAAAAATTCGGTAGAATACAGTCCCCGGATATCATAACCGCCGTGGATTTTTGAACCCGCGGCGCTTGTGATATCCGGAAGCGGCGCTGATGAATGGCAACAGGAGTGAAAAACGCTGCAACCCCTTTCTGATTTTCACAGGAGACGGATCACGAATTTCCGGAATTGACTTTATATTTGTCAGCCCGAATGAATTAAATCAGCCAGGGTGCGTTTGACTGGATGAGATGATAGTAAGGCCGGATTCAGACCTGGCGGATCACCTCCCGGCTGAGGAAAAACGGCGATATATGCCCTAACCGAAATACCGAAGAATTTTAAAAAAGGGGGGTGGAGGGGGAAAAAGACAAACAAAACGGTCGGAAATCAGGAATGATAATATCACCGGCCCTCTGTTTCTTGAGGCCGTGAGAATGAAAACCCAGTTAACATCACCGCATTCGGAACTTAAAAATGTTCCTCCTCGAGTTCTTTTATCAGACACAGGGAGGGGGGAGGACACAGCCGCTGAAAATGCTCAACCAGATGCAGCAGAGAGGCCGCCGTCATTCGATCCTCGCTTTTGAACCCATGATTGAAGAAAAATCCATGCGCAGCTGTAGTGACCATGAACAGGGTTACGACACCCAGGTATTCCGAGTAACGTTCAGCAGCCTCGAGTAACCTTGCCGCATATCCCCTGGAACGGAATTTCGGGTTAACCGCCAGAGATCTGAGCAAAGCAAATCTGCTTTGGACCTCCAGGCCAACAACCCCCACAAGTGCTGAGTCATCTTTCATCACTAAAAAATTTTTCAACAAAGAAGGCGTGATATCCTCGTACACCAGTCTGCTTTCATGGAGCAAAGCTTTGATCGGCTTTTCATCCATTGAAGAAGCCAGTTCAATTTTCATGTCAATTCTCCGAATTTGCGTTATACAAACTTTAGTATATGGCCCCTGTAATATTTTATTTCTGATCCCGGCCTGCATTGATATAATATATTTCTCTTATCAATTTTATTATTTTTTGTAAAGTGCTGTCAGGATAACTCGGGAACAAATGTTTCAGCAGAACAGATTTTTTAACCGGATATTTTCATATTCAGTTTGAAATATGGCCGGCCGCACCAGATACTTTTTTTCAGTAGTGTCCGGTTAGGTTTTTGCATGTAACGTGTTGGAAAAAATTATCATCTAAATCGTTTTTTTTCTTGACATACAGGGTAAAAAATTTTTCGCACCTCCTTGTTAGAATAAATAATAATAACAAGGAGATATATATATTTTGTGCCCAATAGAAATACCCAAGAAAAAAATTGATTCTAAAACCTTTTATTCGTTTATTTTGCCGATACTAAAAGTATTACCTGATACTCCAGAGCTTTTATCCAAAGGGAATCGACCGTTAAAAATGAACTTCGAAGATCAGTTGAAAGCTATTATATATTTCCATTTACAGGAGCATGAATCTGGGCGTCATCTTATCCAGGACTTTGCTGAAGATGAATTTGCCAAACAGCACATTGCCCCTGAAAACGGTATCGGTAAAAGCAGTTTTTTCGAAATCTTAAACTCCCGCGGTCTTGAACAGCTGCAATTTGTTTTTGAACAACTCTATAAACAAGCCCATGGTGTTTTGCCTAAAAACTTTGAAGATCTTGGTGATCTTGTCGCCATCGATGGTTCATTAATTGATGCTGTTTTGTCCATGTATTGGGCCGATTACCGAAAAGGCTCAAAAAAAGCCAAAGGGCATTTTGGATTTGATATCAATCGAGGCGTTCCTAACAAAGTTTATCTCACGAACGGCAAGGGTGCGGAACGTCCCTTTGTCGGCCGAATTCTTTCCCCGGGCCAAACCGGCGTTATGGATCGCGGATACCAAAGTCATAAGGATTTTGATCTTCTTCAGCAAGATGGCAAACATTTTATTTGCAGAATCAAAATTAAGACAACACGAACTGTCGTAAAGCAAAATCCTGTCGATCCAGACAGCTATGTCTTTTATGACTCAGTGGTTCTTCTGGGAACCCCGGGAAGAAACCAATCTGAAAAATCCGTTCGGGTTGTCGGTTACAAAGTCGAAGGCGTTAAATATTTTATTGCTACTGATCGGCATGATCTTACAGCTGAACAAATTGCCACAGCATATAAACTCAGATGGAAAATCGAAACGTTTTTCAAATGGTGGAAAAAGCATCTGAAGGTATATCATCTGATTGCTCAAAGCGAATACGGTTTAATGGTACAAATTCTTGGTGGATTGATCACATACCTGCTGATGGCTATATACTGCCGGACAAAATTCAACGAGCCGGTCTCCATTAAAAGAGTACGGGAACTTCGTGCCACAATTCGTAATGAATTGTACGGCACGCATTCACAGATTGATGATAAAATTTTCAAAGAACACGAAAAATTATTCGCACATGCAAAAACCTAACCGGACATCACTGACTTTTTTTGAATAAATTATGTTTCGGTTATCATGTGATCCACAGCTTCCGGTTGCCAACCATGACGCCGTCTCAATTCCGACTTTTTACCCGCGCATCAAACATAACCGAACCAAAGGTGACGGCCCCCGCCAGTAGCTTATATTTCCGATGCCAAACCAACCTGACCGGCGATCCACTCCAAAAACGGCCCATTTCCACTTGAAACAGTCAGGCTGACAATGCAGGGGCAATCGTAACTGTGCAGGCGCTTCACTTTTTCAATCAGTTCCGGCACCCGTTCGTCCGTAGTTTTGGCAATCAGTACAGCCTCCGTATCGTCCTGAAGCTCACCCTGCCACACATACATGGAATTCATGTGATCAAAAATATTAATACAGGCAGCCAGGCCTGAAAGAACCAGCTCTTTTCCTACGGCTCGCGCATCTTCCCGGCTACCGAAGGTAATATATACCAACTCTATGCTCAGGGTTTTCCCCCTTACGATTATACCGTTTCAATGGTACGGGTTCAGTGGCAGTCCCCTTACGGTCTGTTTAATTTTCAATTTGAACCAAGCCTGTAATAATTTCAAGTCAAATTTGATCCGAAATTCAAAAAAAGACACTGTCAGGCTGAATTTTAAAAAACCGGAATTATAAATTCCGGTATCGATATACCCTGTCATATCTGGCTGTTCGGCATTATTTGACTCCAAACAGAACTGTCCGGCAAGCAAAATCCGGAACGTTTCAGAACCGGCCGGGGGGGTCCGTTTTTTTCGGATTTTATCCTATTGATTTTATTTGAAATTAAGTCATTAAAACATGGCCTGTATCTTGCAGCACCCCCAGAGACTTCCTGTCAATTTCAGTCACACGAAATTTCATAAAGGATCAGTAATCCCTGACATAACAAATGGGTCATAAGGTACCCCCGGTACACACATATGACGATCACACCCATCCATTTTGACACTTGCCATCCGCAATCCATACCGGACATGAATGTACGGATAGCAGGCTATGACATTGCCCGCTCCTTTGCCCTCTTCGGAATGACGTTGATCAACTTCACGTATATCATGGCCGATTTCAAGCATTCCTCTGCATTGTCAAAATTTCTGATGAATATTTTGAACGGACGGGCAGCCGCCACATTTGTTATATTGGCCGGGGTCGGCATGTCACTGCTATCACGACAAGCCCGCCTGACAGATAACGGTGACGCCCTTGGCCGGCATCGTACAGTTTTGCTGAAACGGGCTGCATTTCTATTTTTGACCGGATTATGCTTCACCCTGATGTGGAATGCGGATATTTTACATTTTTACGGGGTATATATCGCTGTGGGGGCCTGTTTACTGAGAGCAACCGACCGTTTTCTGTGGGCACTGATCACCGGATTCATAAGCATTTCTCTGATGATGATGCTCGCAATGGAATATGAACCGGATATGGGATGGGCCTTGATCGATGCGGCCGGATCATGGCATCCGGAAACGGGGCTGAAAAACCTGTTTTTCAACGGATACCATCCGGTTTTTCCATGGACAGCGTTTCTGATATTGGGCTTATGGCTCGGCAGGCAGAATATCTACGACCCGGTTTTCCGGAAAAATATTCTGACAATCGGCGCCATCGTTTACATTTCGACCGAAAGTTTATCCCGGGCAGCCATTTACTTTATATCCAATTACGTGCCTGCCGCCAAGGGCGGTATCCTGATGACGCTGTTAGGGACAAACCCGATGCCGGCTACGCCATTTTATATGCTGTCAGCCGGCGCGGCTTCTCTGGTGATGATCGTTCTCAGCATCATGTTAACCGATCATCCTTTCATATTAAAATGGATCAAACCCTTTGCTGATGCGGGTCAGCTTTCATTAACCCTGTATATCGTCCATATCGCGATCGGAACCTCCATGGTTTATGTTTTTGAAGTCACGGGAGAATATGAAGATCTGTCAATCGCTGTACGGAATACAGCACTATTTTATTCCGTGGCGGTTCTGTTCGCATTTATCTGGAAAAAACATTTTACCAGAGGTCCACTGGAATGGATCATGCGCTGGACAACCCGATAAAAAAATTGTTGAGTCATGACGACTGACCCGGCAAATCAGTTACTTTCAAAAATGCCCTTCACTATCCCCAATTTGTCGCTTGACCTCTTCCGCCACTTGTCGAAGGGGCAATCCGTGTTGCTCGGCAATAACGCGGATACACTCAAATTCCGGTTTGGTATGAATCAGTCGTTCGCCGGATTTTGATACTTTGATTCGAACTTCATGCGACTGGCCCGCGATTTGAACGTCCCGGACGATTTCCTCCCTTTGCGCCTTAACTCTTGCGGCCTCCATGACCCGAAGCCCCAAAGTGCCGGTCTGGTCCATGACCACCTGGGAAAGTCGCGGGTAATCGGCATAACGGCACAATACGGAAAGTATATGCACCGGCCTGTTCTTCTTACCGATTGCATTTTCGATCCAGGCATCAACGGCACCTTCTTCAAGCAGCCGGATCAGAGTATAACCCAGAATTTCACCCGAGGCATCATCAATATTGGTCTGAAGCATCAACACCCGATCCTGATCCAACGACCGGGTACTCCCTTCCACAAGGCGCAGCACGTTGGGCCCGTGGGGAAGTTGCTTCAGCCCGGCCCCGTATCCAGTACGAATCGGCGTCATGGCCGGGTACCCGTCCATGATTTCATGGGCGACATTGGCCAGTATGGCCGCCCCGGTTGGGGTGGTCAACTCCAGGTCTTCACGGGATTCACTGAACGGCAGCCGATGTCGACACAGAATATCCAGAGTGGCGGGCGCAGGCGACGGAATATTCCCGTGCGCCATGGAAATTACGCCATTGCCCAGTTTCGGAGGAATGCCGTAAATCCGTCCGTCCAGAAACCCATTTTTCTCCAGAATCAGGACGCTTCCCGCTACATCAAACACGGTGTCCAGCGACCCCACCTCGTGTAGATGCACATGCCGGCTTTGGTGCACCCGGGTTTCGGCTTCAATCAAATCATCTGCAATAGAGACGGTCAGCTGCCGGCCCCTTTCGGACAATCCGACTTCCCGGGCCACGAAATTTATCGCCTTGAAGATGTCCTCCGGATGACCGAGCCGTTCTTCGTCAATATGGATATTGAGTTGTCGGGCGCCGATACCGCCGGACTGAACCTGCTGAATCCCGACTTCAAAACTCCGGCAGGCCGGCAGCTGTCGAATCGCCCTGCATAATTCGTCTACAAGCACGTCACTGCCGGTCAGGTCTATCAGCGCGGCAACCATCATATCTCCGGCCATTCCGGAAATTCTAGGATCGATCATAAGCGTTTTCATAGTGATATAAAATTCCTTTAAAAAAACTGGGTTCGGAAGAAGGGGACAAAATCAGATCCCATGCTTCGATTTATTGGCAGAACATTTCCTTTTTTCGATATCGGCAACCGAAGAGGTCATGGATCGATAAAAGGTCAGTTCGCACTTCCAGAATTCAATTTCATGGCGGATAATATAAAAATCCCCGTCATACCTGGTGATTTTAAAATAACGAAATCCCGATGCCAACCATCTGGCAACGCTTTTCTTGATCTCGATCCTGCGGTCGCCAGGCCACATCCGCAGGGAGGGGTCCTGCCCCAATAGTCCGAATAGCACTCAACACGAATTTGCAATTCGCCGCACAATATTATTGCATTTAAAGTGCAACTGTATAAAGCCCTTTCTGATCCAATCAAACAAAAAAACAAACATAGTTATCACGCAAATAAGTGTTTAAAACGTTTAACTGGCTTTGCGTAAGCATAAGATAAGTTTTATTACAGCGCCATTTTTCAAAATGCGGCACATATTGTAAACCTCATATTATACCAATGTGTTATGATTCTGGATTAAAAAATTCTAAAACTTTGTATTACCTCGTCGGATTTCATTCCGCAGTGCTGTGAACCCGAGATTTGAGACTTTCCGTCGAAAGTGTGTGGTTACCCGATCTCAAACGCAAGGCCATAAGTATTTACGGACAGTTACGGGTTAAAGCACCTCACCATATGACATCCCCCATCAAGATTGATTAAAGGCGGTAATTCTGAAAAACATGGCGCCCCGGCGCGATTGCAGCGTGGAGCAAAGGGACAGCCGGCTGTATGCGGGGCCGGAATACCGGCTGCAAAGCCTTCGGTTTCCCTTCCGGCGCTCTGGATCAGAAATTTTGTATACGGATGAAGAGGGCTGCCCAGAACCCGGGCAGATGGGCCGATTTCAACCATTGTCCCGGCTGTCATGACCCCGACCCGGTCTCCTATCTTTCGGGCCACCCCAATGTCGTGAGTCACAAACAGCATAGTCAGCCCCTTTTCAATTTGCAAATTCAGAAGAAGTTTGAGAACCTTGGCCTGAACACTCGGGTCCAGGCAACTGGTCGGCTCGTCCGCTACCAGCAACAAGGGCTCTGATATCAGGGCGCGGGCGATACAAAGCCGCTGAACGGCTCCCATGTTGAGCTCGTGAGGGTGTCGCTTAAAAAACGCCGGTTCCGTGGGAAGCCTCACATCGGTCAGTGCCTGTTTGACACGCTTACGAACTTGCTCCAGGTCCTTTCCAACCCCTTGAATCCGAAGGGGTTCAGCCACAATATCGAAAGCCGTCAAGCGATGACTGACCGCTTCCAACGGATTTTGATAAATCACTCCGATCCTTTCGACCGAAGCCTGACAGCTCCGACGCTTGCATTCGTGCATATTCCTGCCGTCAAAAAACCGGCGTCCCTGGTCAGCAGGCAACACGCCAGCGGCAATCATGGCCAGGGTGGACTTACCGGATCCGGTTTCTCCCACAAGGCAGAAGACTTCTCCCGCGTGCAGGGCCAAGCGGGTTGGATAAAGGGCTGTGAGCTTTCCGTATCGCTTGCTCACATCTTCGAGTTCGATCCGGTTCGCTATGCCGCCACGCAAGCAGCGAACCTGATGACCTCCCACATTGATCATCTGCACATCCTTAAGGAGACAGTCTTTCACAGCCTGGGTACACCGCCGCTGAAACAGACAGCCGACTGGCGGCGGGTGATGGTCTTCATGAAACAATCCGGGACCCACCACATGAGTGTGAGGCCCCGCCGTGTCAGCTGCCTGGAGGTGTTCATGCCTGATGCGATAAAAAGCGTCTCCGCGAATGCCCCCAAGATCACGCAAAGACGCCATTCCGGGATAAGACCGGCCCAGCGCCCATGTATAAGGATGCAATGGATGCAGAAATAAATCCCTTGCCGGCATGATTTCCATGATCTGTCCCAAATAAAGCACGGCCAGATCGTCTGCCAATTTTTCAACCAGATCGAGATCATGGGTGATGAGCAGGACTGATACGCCCTGGTTGCGAACACCTCGAATCACATGGGCCACAAACGCCTTGGTCGCCGGGTCCAGGGCCGAGGTAGGTTCGTCTAAAATCAGAATTTCCGGATCCATGATCAAGGCCATGGCCAGAAGCACCCGCTGAATCTCTCCACCGCTTAATTCATGAGGAAAACGCAGGGAATGTTCCGGCCGGAGTCCCATCTGTTTCAGTATTTTTTCGGATCGATGCCTTGCCTCGATTTTATTGCCACGCCCGTGCCGGATCAAAGGTTCGGCCACCTGGTCAATAATGTGGTGGAGCGGATTGAGGTTGATGGCCCCGTTCTGAAAAACCATAGCCACCCGTACCCATCGGATCTTGTTTAGGCTCTTTTCATCCAGGCCGATGAGTTCGGTTTTACCAAGCGCCACGCTTCCGAAAATTTCAGCATTACCCGGTAAAAGTCCCATCATGGCCTTGGCCAGAGTGGTTTTCCCTGAACCGGATTCACCCACCAGCGCCATGATTCGGCCAGGCGCCATCGAAAGGCTGAATCGATCCAGAGCCAGCAACGCATTATCTCCGTTCCGGTAGGTTACGGTCAAATGATCAATGCTAAGTGTCAAAACCTCTCCTTCAATCTTGGATCAAACACCTTTTCCAGACTGACCGCCAGGAAGGTTACTGCCAGGATCAACAGGGTCAAAAGAAAAATAGGCGGAAGCAGCCAGTTCCACCAGATATCCAGATAATAATATTTGAGGGCATAGCTGATCATATTTCCGAGGGATTTTCGACTCGGATCGAACAACCCCAGAAATGACAGGGAGGCCTCCATGAACATGGCCATGCGGGTTTTGGCGGCAAACCCGATAATATAAAGAGGAAACAGCTCCGGTAGCAGGTGTTTCAGGACAACATACCCACCGGAAGCACCCATCTGCCTGACCGCATGAACGTAAAGACGATTCTTCACTACCAGGGCCTGGGAACGAATGCCCCGGGCTGTGGTGGGCCATAGCATGATCGATAGAATCAGGGCCAGAGTCATCGGCGATGGCCGAAACAGTGCAGCGGTCATAATAAGGATCATCACGGCGGGAATGGCCAGCAGAATATCGGCGACTCGCATTATTATCTGATCCGTCAATCCACCGAACCAGGCCGCGGCCAATCCGAAAGCCACACCCAGCACAAGAGAAACAAATCCGGTCAGAAAGCCGAAGTCTGCTGTATTGCGCAGGCCGTAAAGAAGTTCTGAAAAGATATCCATCCCGCCGTCGTTGACGCCCAGCCAGTGCTCGGCCGACGGCGGGCTGAAGGGCTGGAAGGACGTGTCGTAAGGAGCGTGAGGAACCAGGAGCGGGCCCAACAGGATCAAAAACAGCAAAAAAAGGCCCAGTCCCATGCCCGATATAAACCAGAAATCTCGAGTCAGTTTATGACAACCGTTAATATGCATCTTTCACCCGCGGGTCCAACCAGCCGTAAACATATTCAAGCAACAGATTGATGAAAAGAATCGTGAGTGAGGAAAAAAGGACAATGCCCTGGATCAGCGGCAAATCCCGCACGGCAATCGCATTAAACATGAGCGTGCCCAGTCCCGGATAGGCGTAGATAGTTTCTACGACCAGGGCCCCGGTAACCATAAAGGCAATTCGCAATCCAAACCGCGTGACCAGCGGAAGCAGGGCATTTCGCGCAGCGTGTGCATACCGAATTCGGGACGGAGGAAGCCCTTTGGCCCGGGCGGTTTGTATGAACTGCTCTTTGAGTACCATGGCCATACTTGCGCGGGTGAGAAGAAAGTTGCCGGGGAAATAGGACAGGACAAGGGTGAAAAGCGGTAAGATGAGATGGTGTGCCACGTCCCCTACCTGCTCCAGGGGAGTATGAATCGCATAAGCGGTTTCAGCCCCGGATGCCGGGAACCATCCCAGGTAAAGGACAAAAACCAGAAGCAGCACGACACCGGTTCCTATTTCGGGTATTCCTTCCAAAACGGTCATACACCCCACCCCGATTTTTTCCAGGAAACCGCCTCGACGCCAGGCGACCTCCACCCCGGCCATGAAGCCGAGGAACATTGAGATCAAATGCGCGCTGCCCAAAAGCAGAAGGGTCCAGGGGAGGGCTTCCAGAATCAGGTCCGAGACCGGCGCCAAAAAAGCATGGGAATACCCCCAGTTCAGGCGGAAGAGATTCAAAAGATAGCTTTTAAACCCCTCCTCACGGGTATGGAAAGCCCGGAGCCGTATTTCCTGATCGGCGGTCAGGGTCACGTTGGAACTGGAATACATGGCCGTGACAAAATCTCCGGGGAGGTATGCGGGCACCTGGTAACTGGCATAGGTCATGACCAGGCCGGCCAGAAGGTATACGCTTGCAAGCTGTATATGAGAGCTTTTTCTCATATCAATTGATCAAGGATATTTTGTTCTGGGCAATCGGGATACCCTTGCCGATGCCACCCTTTGTATAGAACCATTCGATTCCTTTGCCTGGAGCGTAAGCGGTCATGGACTCCGGGTAATAGAGGGAAATCGCCGGTAAATCCCAAGCGTATAGTTCCTGAATTTTGAAGACGATGGCCTTCCTTTTTTCCGGATCCATTTCACGCATCTGCTCCTCCAGCAACCGGTTCAATTCCGTGTTTTCATCGTAACGCGCGCTGTTGACGGAACCGGCACCGTACCGGGAAGAAATCATCTCGCTCAATATCCTCGGATCGCCGGATATACCCCCGTGTCCGGAAACAGCCAGGTCGAATTTCCATTGCTTCAATTTAGTGTCCATGGTTGTCTGCTCCATGTTGACCAGATCCACCCGAATGCCCACTGCTTCCAACTGTTTTTGGATCACCTCCCCATCCCGGTCCGCTACGCTCTGCCCGGCTATAATATTGTTTGAAACTAATAATTCGACCGTAAGAGGCCGACCATTCTGTGAAAAAAAACCGTGAGGACTGCGCCGGTATCCCAGAAATTCAATGATTTTTACGGCTTTATCTGTATCATAAGGGTAGGCAGGGGTATCGGGATTGTACATCTCGTGATCGATGCTGAGCAGGCCATAGGAAGCCCGTGTGCCAAATCCCCTGTGGGCTTTGTCAATAATTTCTTTTTGATTGATCGCATAGGCCAGAGCCTGGCGAAATTGTCTGGAATCGAAAGGGGGCTTCCTGTGGTTGATCATGAGCTTCCTGTTCCAGCCCCGCTCATCCTTGATAACGATCATGCCGTTTTGTCTGAGCGGTTCAGCCATATCGGCCTGAATAGCAGCCATGTCTACTTCCCCTGTGACCAGTGAGATAAGGGGCTTTCCCGAACGGACATAAATCAGCCGGTCTGCCTTGGGAGGTCCCTGGTAATAATCCGCAAACGCCTCGTACAGGTAGGTACCCCGGGCCTTGTTGAAATCCCGGAACCGGTAGGGCCCGCTGCCGATAAATGCTTGGGGGGTGTTGAACATCTCCGGATTTTCAACAAATTCCCAGATGTGCTTTGGCAAAACGGGCATGGTGCCACCGATTTCCGGCAGAAACGGAGCATAGGGTTTTGAAAGATAAACAATCACTGTGTGAAGCCCCTTAGCCTCGGCCCGGCTGACCTTGTCAACGCTGATCCAGTGATACGGATGCTTCTTGAAATATGCCAATGTGAAAACCACGTCCTCCGAGATCAGGGGCCGGCCGTCATGCCACTTGGCTTTCGGATTCAGATTGAATGTAAAGGCCTGCTTGTCTGCATCAAAAGACCAGGATTGAGCGATGGCGGGTATATATCCGTTCCGGCCCTTCCAAATCAGGGTATCGAAAACCCAGCTCATGCGAATGTAACCGGGGCCGCGCGGGTAATGATGGTAAGGATTTGGGGCCCCCCAATTGCCGCTGCTGTCCGCAATACGAATTTCCCGGATTTGAAATGCCGCTGCCGACGCTGCAGCGCAACTAATTAAAATAACAATAAAAAAAACGGACGACATGTTTATTTTTAATCGTTTCATTGCATTAGTCTTTTTAAAAAAGTCGCAGGTAAATGGTGCATCTACGATAAAAATTACCCCGACTTTTTTATTTTGTTCGATGCTCCTTCTCTCTCACGCTCTTTATTATTTCAAAAACAATGCAAGTGAGTATCACTATGCCACCGGTTACAGTACGTGGCGTCACGGTTTCTCCATAGATGAGGTAACCGAAAAAGGCCCCGTAGAAAGGCAGGACTGTCGCACATATGCTCACGGTCTTCGCGCTGAGATTTCTGAGACTCGCGGAAAACAGTGTTTGAGAAAAGGCGGTGAAAATAGTCCCGAGTAACACCAGCAGGCCCACTGTTCGTGATGAATACACTACCTTTCCAGACAGGAAAAGCAGCGGCACAAGCATTGCTCCTGTCACCAGTATTTCCCAGAACATGATTTGGCAACTCGAATACGCCTGAACATATTTGCGGGTTATGAGATTACGTACCATGAAAAAAAGGCCCGAGACAACACCCAACAAAATCGCCTGGGTAGTCCTGTTGGACAAACTGATCTCCGGAGTCATACTCAGAACACCGGCAAACATAACCAGAGCGGTAACAACGTCAATTTTCTTAAGCTTTTCGCCAAACACAAACGGCTCCACGAGTGCTGTGAAAACCGGATATGTATGAAGGGAAAGTATTGCCACCGCCGCGGTTGATATCTTCAGTGCTTTGAAAAATGTGAGCCAGTGAAGCCCCAGAAGGATTCCCAGTACCGCCATAATTCCGTAATGTCCGGCGCACTTGAGCTTTATTGGCGTCCTGCCTGCTATCAGGAACAACAACAACATCACAGCAGCGACTATGGATCGGATGCATGTGATATGCCCGACAGGAAGCGGGATGCCTTTGGCAAACATCGAAGTCCCACCCCAAATGAGGACCGCAACGTTAAGTTGAATAAAATTACCCGTTTTTGGCTTCATAGCAAAAATGCCATCATCGCAGTGCCTTTAAAATGTAATTTTCTATGCATCAAAAAATACGTCAAAGGCATGGCCATTAAGCCAAATAAGACTCATAGTCTACACTTTCATAAATTAGAGGGCATTCTGAATGAAATCGCCTTCCGCATATCTGAATGTTTTGCGGAAGGCGTATCAGCCCTTTCAGAGAGAATCCAAAGCAACTCTGAATAAATTTTAAATTTATCACAATATTATTTGATACTTATTGCTTAATAATTAAAATTTTAGCCAACTGAAATCAACCGGTCTATTTCTCTAATTTTTCTCCCAAAACTCTTTTCTGATGCCCTTCTCTCTCAACTTGTTCCCAAAACCGGGCTTCATTCAAAACATGCCACATATTCGGATCCACAAACGGAGAGACCGACGGAGCGAATCCCTTTTTATACAAGTTTTCAACTGTCACAAATTTTTGTTGTTTTCTGGATATCTGTTGAACTCGATAACGAAGATAACGGATATCAAAACCGGCAGCCTCACAAATCACATCCGCATCCTTATGCTCATCAATCATTTTTAAAATATCGTTATCGGAGTACTTTTCATCCCAGGATTCGACATCAGCCATTTTATTATTGTGTACGTTCTGTTCCATAGCAAACTCCTTTTAAGGGTTACGAAATTAACATTAAAACATTACTTACTGATATTAGCCAAATTTTCTCAGGCGCATCGTCTATGTAACAGATAAGCGCGTTGATTTCTGATCTTTATCCAAACAATCTGTTCGTTCAAGAATTTCACTCTGTACTTTTCCGCTTCGGCCGATCCAGGGTTCAAACAATAAACCGCTGGCCAGTCCGCATATATGATACTACAAACTGCCCTAAAGTTCCGGGAGCATGTCCTTCAACTGATCATAGGTAAAGGCCGGGCCGTCAACGCAGACGTATTTATTGCCGATATTGCAGCGGCCGCAGATGCCGATGCCGCATTTCATCCGTTTTTCAAGGGTGGTCAGAATCTGGTTGTCGGCAAAACCCATTTCCTTCAGACCCTGGAGTACGAATTTGATCATGATCGGGGGGCCGCAGGTGACGGCAACGCTGT